>JAUWWA010000230.1 GCA_030617125.1 Pirellulales bacterium
AACGTCTGTTGGCTACACTGTGTTTGCATCGGCTGCCTCCTTGCTACTGGCACAAGTCTTGTTTACACAAATACTTATGCCATAGAAGGCAGCCGATTGCTATAGGGGTTGTGAGATTTGCGGGCTAAGTGGCGCTGTCCAACTAATGTGAGAAACAAAGTAGTATACGTAGAGTGAGTGCTTGCACGTCAATGTTTGAACTTCAGTTCAAGCTGCTGGATTATACAGTAACTCAGCGGTACGAAAAAGAGCGTCATCAGCTCGATCAACCTGCCGCCAAACGAGGGGATGGCCATGGGCGCAGGGCTATCGCATTAGTCACACTGGGTGGCAAGAACCTAGAGCAGGAAGTCGTTGTCCCAGCCGGCTCTTTTGCGTGTACCCCTCAACGAACCTTTCGATTTGTCTTGCTTGAGCAGGCTCAACGTGAAGCGACGGAGCATCGCCATGTTCTCCCCTGCGTGGCCTTTGCGGATTCGCGACTCGTCTTCTCGCCCCCTCGGTTAGGTGAAAATCCTCGCTCCTTGGCCATCTCTTGCCCTCCATGGCTGGAAAATCAAACCGTCAAGGGCATCAACTATCAAGAAACGCTTTTTCCGGAAACCCCAGCTTCGCTATTGTGATGCGATAGCCCTGAACCAATCCCACCGGCCAGGCGATCACTTCCTCTACACGCCGACTCGACTTGTCCGGCGGTAGCGATTATGATCGAAACGAACACTCGTTGCGACGCTCTGCGTCGTCACGCACAATTGGACGCTCCGTGTTCACGAGTCGACGCAACTCATTTTGTCACAACACATTAGGCGCGGAATGTCCAGCTCTTGCATTCTCACTTGGTCCGGCGGAACCGCAACCAAAAGGGTTCAGGGTTCAGGACTTTGGAGCAACGCCCTGAAGCAAAACCCTGAAACCTGACAACTGTCAACCGACCACCCGCGCCATGGACCTGGAACAACTCACCATCTTTTTGCCGTGCCAACGTCTGGAGGATCTTTCGCTCCGGCGCCCCGCGGACGAGGCTGAGCAACTGCTCTCAGGCTACTCGGCACTATGGCACCCGGCCCTGCTGAATACCGCCGGGAAGCTCCCAAGTTGGCTTTCCGCCGAAGACCCTCCGTGCGAGCCGGCCGGGCACCTCATCCTGGTTCCCGATTGCAGCGTCGGATTACTCCCGGAGGGTTGGCTCGAACAGGCCGCCGGCCAGCAAGCGAGCGTCGTGCGCGGTTGGACGGGCCGTGACGAACTGGTCGCCACGTTGCTGGCGCAACTCGGCCGGCCCGTCGCCGTGCTCGACCCCGAACTGGTCGGCGACTTCCTCGCCTTGGGGTTCTGTCAGTTCCTGGTCGAGTTGCTTACGCGTCAGTTGCAATACATGAGCAACCTCGACACAGAGACGCTGCTGTCGGAGACGCTCGCGGCGGTTGAAGAGACGTTCGGCGGCAATGTTGAAGCGGCGCGCGAACGGCTCCAGACGGCTTTCGACCTGCTGCATGAGGCACGGGAATACTTCTACCCGGTCGATGCCCGGCTACTCGACCTGACGCTCGTTGCTCCCACGACCATGGGCGAATCGCTCCGAGCGGAACTGGCCGGCCCGTTGCCCACCAATTGCCTGATATCCGGAAAACTCGTCAGGCAAATGGCCCGAGAGGAACCGGACACCCGGCGGGCACTCGCCGACGCACTGCGAGACAACACGGCGGGCATCCTCGGCGGCGAACTGCTCGAAGTGCCCTTGCCGCTGCTTGCGCCCGAGGCAATCCGATACCACATCGAACGTGGGCTGGCAGCGTACGCCGAAGTGCTCGACGCGCGGCCGACGGTATTCGGCCGCCGGCGGTTCGGGCTCACGCCCGTGCTGCCGCAGATCCTTCGCCGGCTGGGCTTCACGGCCGCAATGCACTGCACGCTCGACGACGGCCGGTTCCCCGTCGGCAATCAAAGCCGCGTGCAGTGGGCGGGCATCGACGGCAGCACGCTGGACGCCGTTGCTCGGGTGCCCGTCGACGTCTCCCACGGCGACGCCTTTCTCCGGTTCCCGGAGAGGCTTGGCAACTCGATGGACCTCGATCACGTGGCGACCGTGCTGCTGGCCCATTGGCCGGGACATGCCAGTCCCTGGTACCGCGACTTCGCGCGGATCGCTGCTTACTCGCCGGTCTTCGGAACCTTCGCAACAATCAACGACTACTTCGACGAGACCGCGGCGGCCGGTCCGGAAACACGGTACGAGGCGGATCAATATCGCTCGCCATACCTCGTACAGGACGCGGCCGCCGGCCGCGGCGATCCGATTTCCCGATGGGCCCGCTACTACCGCCGTCGCGCGATCGTCGACGCCGCGCAGACGCTCGGCACACTGGCGAGTCTGATCGCACACGGCCCGACAGAGCAGCGCGATCTCGTTGCCGACGTCGAAGGCACCCTCCTTGCCGAGCCTGACCCTGCCGACGATCTCGACGGGCGACTCGAAACGAACCTCGCCGACGCAGTCGCGCGCTTCGCCGGGGCCCTGGCCGGGGGCAATCGAAGTGATGAAATCGGCTGCCTCGTCGTGAATCCGTGGAGCTTTCCGCGGCGGGTGTGCATTGAGATGTCCGAACCGGACCAAACGCCGATTGTGGCCGGGCCGGTTCGCGCCGTCGCGGGAAGGTCGGTCGTCGTGGACGTGCCGGCCATGGGATTCGCATGGGTCGGACCGGCCTCGGTGACCGAGAAGCCCGCCGAACCGCCCGCGGCCAAGGCCCGACGGCATCGCAAGAAAGCGAAGGACGAGCTCCCGTTGGCCGAGCAGCGCGACGACGAGACCGTGTTGCGCAACGAGTTCTTCGAAATTGTGATCGACCCGCATACCGGGGCAATTCGATCGATATCCGACTACTACAACCGCGGGGTTCGGCTTGCCCAGCAAATCGCCCTGCGAACGCCGCAACGCCGAGGCGTCGAGCCGGGCGACGAGGCGAACTACTCGATCATGGTCGCCGACGAAGTGATCGTCAGCCGCTCGGACCCGATGCTCGGCGAGGTTCTATGCCGCGGGCGGCTTGTCGATCGCCACGCCCGGCGGCTGGCGGGATTCACGCAGACCACGTGCGTTCGGCGCGGAAACCGGATTATCGAACTGCAAATCGAACTGGACGTCGACCGGCAACCCGGGCCGGACCCCTGGCAGTCGTACTACGCCGCACGCTTCGCCTGGGCCGACGCCACGTCGAACCTCTACCGCAGCGTCAACATGGCCAACGTGCCGACCGACTGCGTGCAGTTGGAGACGCCGCACTTTGTCGACGTTCGCTCGGGCAGGGTCCGCACGACGTTCTTGACCGGCGGGCTGCCGTACCATCGACGGTTCGGCCTGCGGAAGCTCGACACGCTGCTGGTCGTCCGTGGCGAGACGGCCCGGCGTTTCCGGCTGGGGATCGGCATCGACGTGCCCAAGGCGATGACGGCCGCCCTCGATTTTCTCGCGCCGGTGTCCTTGCTTCCGGCGACGTGTTGCCCGGCGGCGAACTGCGGCTGGTTGTTTCACCTCGATCAGCGCAACGTCGTGGCCACGCACTGGGAACCGTTTAGCCACCGTCGGCATGACGGCGTTGACGGCTTTCGCGTCCGCCTACTGGAGAGCGACGGCCGAAAAGTCCGGCTGGGCCTGCGATCGTTTCGCTCAATGGCCTCGGCACGGAAGCTTCACGACGAGGCTACGCCGCCGTCCGAGTTGCCGATCGACGGCGATCGCATCGCAATCGAACTCGGCCCTTACGAATGGGCCGAAGTGGAAGCACGCTTCGCGACGTAGTTGTCTGAAGTCGCACGTGTTTGTCGAAGCTCACCGCGGCGTGAAAATGATGGCATTCTCGTCGCCGTACACCTCCCGCCAGCCGTCGTCTTCGTGAAGCAACTCGATGAAGCGCCGGTGGTAGCTCGGGCGCAGAAAGAAGGCGTCGGGCCGATACCACTGTTCGACGCGGGCCACCGGCACGAGCCCCAAGGCGATCTGCTCGTATCGCCGCCAGTCTTCCGCTGTGAAGAGATACAACCGGCCGTCGATGGTAACTTGCCAATCGCCGTCGCCGGCCCAAATCAGCGGGCCGCCCCACTCGCGATAGTTGTACACCACGCCGCGCACGCCAAGCTCGCCAAGCCGCTCGGCCGCCGCCAGCGGTATCTCGCGGGCATGGATCTCCGTTCGCAGCAACGGCGGTGCCAGCAACGCCACCGCGAGTACCCCCGCCGCTATGCCCGTCGCGCGAAGAGGGCGAACCGGCGCCGTTTCCGCCCGTGCGTCCAAATTGCCGGGCAAGGCAATCGCGATCCATCGCGACCACGCCGGCACCATCGCCACGGCGAAGAACAGCGAGAAACGATACACCGGCAAGCTCACGGCGGCCAGCACGAGCAGCGTGGCCACGTCCTCCAGCCGCGCCCGGCGCCCCACGCGCGCCAAAAGCAACAGCGAAACGCCCAGCGCCACCCAGACCGAGACCGCCGCCCTGCACGCGGCAGGGTGCCAGATGGGCATCCATTCGGAGATACCCAGTTCGCGCG
>JAUWWA010000291.1 GCA_030617125.1 Pirellulales bacterium
GGACGTCAGCAACGAGGAAGTGGCCAAGCGCTACGACGTGCAATGGGACAACACCCGCGTCGCGCTTCCGCTGGCGTTGAAGAAGGCCCGGATGGACCTGGAGAAGACCAAGATCACCCGCTCGCGATCGGAAAAGAAGCTCAAGAAGCTGCTGGGCGATCGGGCGGCGATGCTGGTGAAGGCCCCCACCTCCGGCGTGGTCTATTACGGCAAGTGCGTTCGCGGAAAGTTCAGCACTTCCACCACCACCACGGCCAGTCTTCGCAGCGGAGGAAGCCTCACGGCAAACACGGTCTTCATGACCATCGTCAAGCCGCGGCCCCTGTTCGTCCGCGCCACCGTTCCCGAAGCCCAGTTGCACAACGTGCGCCCGGGCATCAAGGGCACGGTCACGCCCACCGGCTACCCGGACCAGAAGCTCGTGGCCATCGTCGAGAGCGTCTCGGCGATTCCCATCAGTTCCGGGTCGTTCGGCTCGAAGATCACCGTGGCCGTCGGTCGCAAGGACGAGACCTTGATGCCCGGCATGACCTGCAAAGCAAAGCTGGTCGCCTACCTCAACGAGGAGGCGTTGACGATCCCGCCGAAGTGCATCCTCAGCGACGAGCTGGACGAGGCGAAGAAGTACGTCTACCTGCTGGATAAAAACGACAAGCAGAAGAAGCAGCGGGTGACGGTCGGCCGCAAGACCGACAAGAAGGCGGAGATCCTCAAGGGGCTCTCCGAGGGCGACAAGGTGCTGCTGGCGAAACCCAACGGCAAGCAGGAGGAAGAGAAGGAAGAGAAGGAAAAGCCGGACGAGAACAAGAAAAATACGGACGAGAAGAAAGAAAAGCCGGACGAACAGAAATAGCCGCTGGCGGCTTCGCCCAACAGAACAGCCGCTGGCGGCTTCGCAACCCCGGTCGAGGGATTCATGACGAACCAACGAAAGTCCATGGTGGTGCGTTGCTGCCTTGTCGTCGCCTTGTTGCTGTCCGCCGCGTCGATCCGCGCCGAGGAGGCAGCGCCGACTAGTCGGCATCCTTTGGCCGAGGTCGGCCCGAAGCCCAAGGCGGTCGACACGCCCTCGCCGCGGGAGATCGACGCTTCGATCCGCCGCGGGGTGGAGTTTCTGCTTTCGCGGCAGAACAAGAACGGCTCCTGGGGTTCGGCCCGCAACACCAAGGGCCTGAACATCTTCGCCCCCGTGCCCGGCGCCCATCACGCCTTTCGCGCGGCCGTGACCTCGCTGTGCATTTCCGCCCTGCTGGAGGTCGGCGACGACGATCCGAAGGTTTCCGCGGCCGTCGATCGGGCGGAGGCCTGGATGTTCGAGCATCTGCCCCACGTGCGCCGCGCCACGCCCGAGGCGATCTATAACAGTTGGGCCCATGCCTATTCGTTGCAGGCCCTGGCGCACATGCTTCGGCGCCGACCCGACGACGAGCAGCGCCGCGAGAAGATCGGCCGGCTGATCGAGCAGCAGCTCGACCTGCTCTCGCGTTACGAATGCGTCGACGGCGGCTGGTGCTATTACGACTTCAACGCCCATACGCAGAAGCCCAGCGGCTCCTCGATCAGCTTCGTCACCGCCACCGTGCTGGTGGCCTTTCACGAGGTGAAGGAGGCGGGCTTCGAGATACCCCGGCGCCTGGTCGACCGCGGTATGGCCTCGATCCGCCGCCAGCGCAAGGGCGACTTCACTTACTGCTACGGTGAGTACCTCAAGTACCGGCCGATGCGCGGGATCAACCGCCCCGGCGGCAGCCTGGGCCGCTCGCAGGTCTGCAACCTGGCCATGCGATTCTGGGGCGACGAGCTGGTCACCGACGCGGTGCTGGAAACCTGGCTGGCCCGCCTGTTCGCGCGGAACATGTGGCTCGACATCGGCCGCAAGCGCCCCATCCCCCACGAGGCATGGTTCCAGGTGGCCGGCTACTTTTTCTATTACGGCCACTACTACGCGTCGTTGTGCATCGACGAGCTCGAGCCGTCCCGCCGCGGCCCGCACCAGGACCAGCTCGCCACCGTGCTGCTGCGTCTCCAGGAGAAGGACGGAAGCTGGTGGGACTATCCCTTCTACGACTACCACCAGCAGTACGGCACCGCCTTCGCCCTGATGTCCATCGGCCGCTGCCAATGGGCCGAGCCGTACGTGGTGCCGAAGGCCGAGGAGAAGTAGCGCCTCGTAGCCGAAGTCGCCATACTCCGGACGGCTCACTCGGCCTTTCGGATCTCACGAAGATCTTGGGCCAGAGATGTCAGGCAATCACAAAGACTCCGAGAAAGCGCAAGTTCAATTCCTTTGTCATGGTTCAGGTTGCCCAAGAGTGGCACATACGTCATCACACCGAACTCTTTTCCGCTACCCTCCCCCTGTCCTGAAACGGCACCTTCTTTCAAACAACGGCCGTCCGAATCCAGCAGCGCGTAGCGGAATGTTGTAGTCACTTTGTGGTTCGACCATTGGAGCAACCCTTTGAGAAAGTCAGTCACTTGTAGACAACTGATTTCTATCTTCATCCCTGAATTCGAAGGATCTCCCCTCCTGGTTGCATCCGAAAGTAGCTGCTCAAGGACCCATTGGACCCTCAAGACCCACTTGTCTGTGCCAAACCGTTTCTCATAGACATAGGATGGTCCTTGGGGAAATCCAAACGCCGCCGCGGGAATGGCAACCGGGGACTTTGCCACGGTGCCGCCTGGATCACGGTACCCGATTGCGTGCTTTCCAAACAAACTCGGCATGGTCCTACTCCATTGTGAAGTGTGCGGGTCGCGTGGAGGTTTTCAGCGGCCGTATTGTAATCCCCGAACTCCCTCGAAGCCAGGGCGTTGAGGATGGAAATTGAGGGGTAGGCAAAGTTGACAGGGATGGCGGACTGCGATAAGCTGACTGAGTGTCGCCGGCTACACTCGTATCAAACAAAGGACGGGAACCATGAGCAAGAAAACTGAGACCTCTTCCGACCACGAAACCAATCGCCGCCAATTCATGCGTACCGCCGGAGCGGCAGTCGGTCTGGCCGCGGCATACGCCGCGCCGCGCGCAACCGTGATGGCCCAACAGGCCACCGGCGCCGGCGGGCGGATCGGCGTGGGGTTCGTCGGCACCGGCGGCCGGAGCAAGGCCCATATGAACATCGTCAATGCGCTCAAGAAGGAGAATATCGCAGAGCCGGTCGCCGTCTGCGACGTGTATGGGCCGCGGCTGAAAGCCGCCTCGCAGAAGTGCGGCGGGGTGAAGATGTATCGGGCACACGAAGAGCTGCTGGAGGACCCCAACGTGGACGTGGTCTGTATCGCCACGCCCGACCGCCTCCACGCCCCGCAAGCGATCGACGCCGTCAATGCGGGCAAGGACGTGTACTGCGAAAAGCCGCTGACCCACTGGGCGCAGTTCGAGCTGGCCAAGAAGCTCGAGGAAGCCGCCACGAAGAACGGCCGCATCGTTCAGGTCGGTACCCAGTACATGGCCGACGAGAACTACGCCCGGGTCTCCAAGATGATCAAAGACGGCCTGATCGGCAAGGTCGTCCATGCCCAGTTGGGCTACTTCCGCCGCGGCGACTGGGGTGAACGCATGCGTGTCCCCGATCCGCAGGCCAAACCCGGCCCTGAGCTGGATTGGGAACGCTTCCTGGGCGACGCCCCAAAGGTCGACTTTAGCGTTTCGCGTTTCTTTCAGTGGCGCCTGTACTGGGACTACGCCGGCGGGCCGGCCACGGACCTGCTGGTCCACACCTTCACGCCCGTCTTCTGCCTGCTCGATCTGGACTATCCCCAACGGGTGTTCGGCGGCGGCGGCTGCTTCCAGTACGACCGGGAGGTGCCCGACCAGTGCAACATCATCGCCGATTACAAAGACGGCCCC
>JAUWWA010000254.1 GCA_030617125.1 Pirellulales bacterium
ACGGTGTCGCGGGTGATTTCGTTGTAGCTGAGCACAATCAGTTGCGGCAGGTGCGAGGTGGTCATCTGTTTCAACGCGGCGCGAATCTGCGGGCTGACCAGGACAATCGGACGATGGTTGGCCGTCGTGAGCGTCTCGACCTGCTCGGCGATCACGCGACACGTGGCCTCCACCGCCTGCGGTGACATCCGGATGAACAGCCCGTGCTCGTTGTGATCGAACCCGGCGCGAATCCGATCCTCCAGCGCCGGGTCGAGCGTGACGACGTGCAATCGGCTCTCGGCGTCGCGATACCGAGTGCAAATCGCCCGGGCCAAACGGTGACGAACGTATTCGCAGAGCAGAACCGGGTCCTTCGTGCGTCCGGCATAGTCGCCGAGCGTTTCCAGGATAGCGCCGAGTTGTCGGATCGGCACACCCTCGCGCAGGAGCGTTTGCAGGATCTGCTGCACCTCGGCCAGCTTCATCACGTTCGGGATCAGTTCGCCGACCACTGCCGGCGAGGTCTGCTTCAACTCGTCGATGAGGTGCTTGGTGGCGTCGCGGGTGAGAATCTCGTCGGCATGCCGGCGGACGGTCTCGGTCAGGTGCGTCGCGATGACGCTGCCCGGCTCGACCACCGTGTAGCCGAACATCTCGGCCTGTTCGCGCACGCCCGGCTCGATCCACACGGCGGGCGTTCCCAACGCCGGATCGGTCGTGGCGCTGCCTTGCACTTTGCCGGTGGTCATGCCCGAGTCCATGGCCAGATACATCGTCGGATAAACCGTGCCCTCGGCGACCGGCATGTCGGCGATCTTGACGCGGTACTGGTTCTGCCTGAGTCGGATGTTGTCGCGGATACGGACCTTCGGCAGAATGATGCCGATGTCGGAGGCCACGTTCTGCCGAACCCGTTGGATACGTTCGAGCAGGTCGCCGCCACGCTTCGGGTCGGCCAGGCGGATCAGCCCCACGCCGATCTCGACTTCCATGGGATCGATGGCCAGGTAGTCCTCGACACGTTCCTCTTTCGGCTTGGTGGCCTCGACGCGTTTCTGGGCCTCGGCGGACGCCTTCGTTTGCGCCGCTTGGCGAGACAGGATTACGGTCATGGCGATGCACCCGCCGCCGATCAACAGCAGTGGTACTTTAGGCAAGCTGGTAAAAATGAGCACGCCGACGAATCCGCCCGCCACCGCCAACGCTTGAGGGCGCGAAAAAAGCTGCCGAAGGAACTCGATCGGTAGGTTCATTTCGCGGGTGCTACGGGTAACCAACAGGCCGGCGGCCAGGGAGATCAGGAAGGCGGGAATCTGGCTTGCCAGTCCGTCGCCGATCGTCAGCACCGTGAACACCTCGGCGGCCTCGCCGATGGGCATCCGGGGCGGCGTGATCGTGCCGATGATCAGTCCGCCGATAATGTTGATCAACGTGATGACGATTCCGGCAATGGCATCGCCGCGGACGAACTTGCTGGCACCGTCCATCGCCCCGAAGAAGTCGGCCTGCTGGGTGATCTCTTCGCGCCGGCGTTGGGCCTGTCGGTCGTCGATGATGCCGGCGTTGAGGTCGGCGTCGATGGCCATCTGCCGCCCCGGCATCCCGTCCAAGGCGAATCGGGCGGCCACCTCGCTGATCCGCGTCGCACCCTTGGTAATCACCACAAACTGGATCAACACGATGATGGCGAAGATAATCAACCCGACGATAATGCTTCCGCTGGCCACGGTCTCGCCGAATGTCTGGATGACCCCGCCGGCCGCTTCCAGACCGTCCGGTTTCGCCCGGGTCAGAATCAACCGCGTCGTCGCGACGTTCAGCACCAGCCGGAAAAGCGTCGTGGCCAGCAACAGCGACGGAAAAACGCTGAACTCCAACGGCGTGCGTACGTAGATCGTTGTCAGCAGCATGATCACGGCGATCGTGATGTTGGCCGCCAACAACAGGTTCAACAGCGCAGCCGGCAACGGCACGATGATCACCAGGATGCTGGTGATCATCGCTACCGGCAGGATCAGGTCCTGGATCCGCGCCAGCGGGCTCGCCGACACGGTGCGCGGTGCAGCGCCAGATGCCATCCGCTTCTCCGGACGCGCAACGAGTTCAAAGGGATATGCTCTCGACAAAGATAAGGAGGCGAAAAGTAACGAAAAAACCAATAATTGTCCAGGTCGGTTATTTCCCTTGCCGCGCGAGCATGGTATCGGTACTATGGTGGTTTAGCATGGGGCAAATGGGCAGTTTTGATAAGCAGGGAACTCGGGGCGACCCGAAATTCGGGCATTTCAATACTACCCCCCTCCCAGACGGACAAGAAACGAAGAACAGTAATGCCAAAAGCACCAGGCGAAAACCCCGGGCGGTATGCCACCGGATCTAAGGACCGACTTTGGATCCCCCGGTTCTGGACCGGTATCAACGTGTCGGGGTGGTTCCCGCTGCTGATCCGCAACCGGTGCGTCGTGGCCCCCTCGCGGATCGCCACGGCGTTCATCATCAGCGGCTTCACGTTTTTCAACTCGCTGTCGTGGGCCGTCGAGCAGTTGCTGCTTGGGCGGAAGATCAACCGAACCGAAATTCGACACGACCCGATCTTCATCATCGGTCATTGGCGCAGCGGCACCACCTTGTTGCATGAGCTGATGGTGCTCGACGAACGTCACACCTACCCCGACACGTACGCCTGCTTCGCGCCTAACCATTTCCTGGTGTCGGGTTGGTGGCTGCGACCGGCACTTTGGATTTTGCTGCCGGCGCGGCGCCCAACGGATAACATGACGGCCGGCTGGAGTCGCCCGCAGGAAGACGAATTCGCGTTGTGCAACATGGGCGTGCCGTCGCCCTATTTGTGGATGGTTTTTCCGAACCATCCGCACCCGCATCAGGAGTATTTCGAGCTGGCCGACGTGCCGCCGAAGGACTTGGCCCGGTGGAAGCGAAAGCTGCTTTGGTTCTTGAAGTGCGTTACACTGCGACAGCCGAAGCGGATCGTGTTGAAGTCGCCGCCGCACACGTTCCGCGTGCGGAAGCTGCTGAAGATGTTCCCCGATGCTCGATTCATCCACATCGTTCGCAATCCGTACGTCCTCTTTCCTTCGACGATGAAACTGTGGCAGCGGCTCTCTAACGACCAGGGACTACAGACGCCGCGTCACGACGGCCTGGATGAATACGTCTTCGAGACACTCAATCGGATGTACGAGGTGTTCTGGCGCGATCGGGAATTGATCTCCCCTTCGCGCATCTGCGAAGTCCGCTACGAGGATCTGGTCGCGGACCCCCTCGGGCAGGTGCGAACCGTATACGAGCGGCTCGGACTGGGCGAGTTCGACAACGTCCTGCCGGCGTTGGAACGATACGTCGCCGACAAGAAGGACTACAAGACGAACCGCTACGAGATTTCCCCGGAGATTCGGGCTGAGATTACCCGGCGTTGGGGTTCGTACATCGCGCAGTACGGGTACGGCTTAACCGAATAGCCGCCCACAAAGCCGCAGTCGTTGGTCGCGCCCTTGCCGGAGTTCAGGCGGTTCCCGGCGAGTGGTAGTCCGTATTGCCGAGGTAGTCCAACACGTCGTCGGCTTCTTCCCAGACGCGGCGCATGAACTGGTCCTTGATGGCGTTGCGCACCGCGTTTTTCTGTTCCTTGTTGAGAAACCCCAACCCGGTGATCTTGGCGACAATCTGATCGTCGCCTTTGTCGAGGCTCGTCAGGGCCCAGCGCTGGGCGAGTTGGTAGGAGCGGACGCCGTGCAGCCGCAGCCCGTCGTCGGTCATGTCCAACCGTAGTTCGGCAAGCTTGAAGTCACCTTGGGCAGGCAGTTTTTCGGCGTTGCGCACTGCGTTGACTAAGCCGAAGTTCGTCTTCAGCATCCACCCGTTACCGTTGTTTCGCCAGGTGGCGACCAGTTTCGCCTTATCGCAGATAAGGTAGTGGTTCTGCCGGTCGAGCCGCTCGAGCAACTCGGCCTGCTTGAACGTAGCTTCCGGGGGACGATGGATCCGTGCGTCGCGGCCGACAGGCTCAGGCGCGGCCGACAACTCCTCCGTGCCGGCGGGAACGTTGGCCGTCTGGAGAATGGAGATCAAGACTTCCGTGCCGCACTTTGGACACTTCCGCTTCTTGCCAAGCAGTTTATCCTTGGCGCTGAGCCTGCTGTTGCAGCCCGGGCACGTGATCTGAATCATGACCGGTGCTTCCTCTTTTCCCCGCATTCTCTCGATCGGCAAGATCCCC
>JAUWWA010000067.1 GCA_030617125.1 Pirellulales bacterium
CCAAAACATTCGCTTCGCCGACTAAGTTGAAACCGAGGCTTTGCATGGCTCGGTGCGGCTCGATTGGGTGGCCCAGCAGCCAGCGGGGACACAACTCGGTGCAGAAGCTGCACTGGTCGCAGGCGCTTCGGCCGATCCGGGCGATTTGCCGCCAGTCGCGCCGTAGGCGCCGCACGACCACGTGATCGTCGCCGAGCACGATCACGCCGCCGGTGGTCTTGTCGACGACTGCGTCGTGGTTTTCTTCAAGATATCCCATCATGACGCCGCCGACGATGTAATTAGGGTCGGCAATGGTCGGTCCGCCGGCTGCCGCCACACACTGGCGAAGCGAGATACCCACCGGCACGCGCAGCGTGACCGGCTCGGCCACCGCGCCGCCGATGGTCAGAAACTTCTCGGTCACCGGATGCTCGGCGGCGCAGGCGATGTTCATGGCGGTCTCGACGTTCATGACGACCGCGCCGACGTCCAGCGGAATTCCACCGGGCGGGATCACACGGCCGAGCACGTCGTAGACGAGGATGAATTCGTCGCCGGCCGGGTACACGTCGCGAAGCGTAGCCACGTCCAGGTTCGCCGGCAGCTTCGCCCGGAGCAGCTCGATCACGTCGCGGTATTTTTCCTTGACGCCGATGACACCCCGCCCCGCGCCGACGAGTGCGACAGCAACGGCGGTCCCTTCGACGACTGCGTCGACATACTCGCGCAGCACTTCCTTGTCCTTGTGCAGGAGTGGTTCACATTCAGCGGCGTTGAGCAGGAGCGTGTCGGCTTTGGCGGCAAGCTTCACGTGTGCAGGAAACCCGGCTCCGCCGGCGCCGACCACGCCCGCCTCGAACACCTGCTCCACGGTGAGGTTCGGCATGGTGATTTGTGGAGGGACACGGGCAATTGACGGTGTATTATAGCATTTTCGCGGGGCTGAGAAACCGAACGCCTCCGCGTCACATCCACTTTGCGACTCTTACCACGACCATTGATCGCGGCTTTACAATTGAGGCGCCGGCGAGGACAATGATACGGGAGTATAGGGGCACCGGAATGAGGGGTTCCTTGGCAACCCCGGCAAGATCAGACCGGTTGCGGTGTTTTCACGAAGACGACCCTGAGCCTCGAAGACATTCGGTCCAAGCTGAGACCGCTTCTCGACGACGGCGCCACTTCGGTCTTCCTGTGCGGTTCGCGAGCGGACGACTCGGCCGGCGGCAGTTCGGACTGGGATATCGGCGTCTGGCGACCACAAGCCGTTCCCGGTCATGTTATGGAGAATGCAAGGGAAGCGCTGGAATCGATCAGGACGCTGCATTCGTTTGACCTCGTCGATTTTTCGAGAACGACGCCTTCGTTTCGCAAGGTTGCGCTGCGGCGGGTTGTGCCCCTAATCGGAGAACCTATCCATGACGGAAGCTGACCTTGCCGACATGTTGAGCACGTGGGAACAGGCCTTGGCGACTTTGCGCGAGGCGCTCGATCTCGAGGTGAGCACAATTGCCAGAGATGCGGCCATTAAGCGGTTCGAGTACAACTTTGAATTGGACGATCGCAATCAGACGACGCACACTTACCAGGAATCAACGGCGGAATCGGTCTATCGCAACCTCCCCGGATATTACGAGGCTTTCGTCTCGCTGCATCGTGCGTTGACCCAACTCTTGGAAAGACAATGAGACAAGACAGGAAGTTCAGCTATCGAGTTCGTAGACGAAGTCGCGCAACTTATCGGCGCGGCGGCGGAGCTTTGTGATTGCCTTGTTCTGAATCTGCCGGACGCGTTCGCGGGTGAGTTGGAAAACGTATCCCCCTTCGGCCAGCGAATAGCGGTAGCCGTCGCCGAGCCCGAAGCGCATTTCCAGGATCGCCCGCTCCCGGTACGAAATCGTGTTGAGCGCCGCGTGGATCCGACGGCGCAACTGCCGCAGGATCGCCTGAGCGTTCGGGGCGAAGGGGACTGCCAGGCATTCCTCGGAGAGTTCGCCGGGGAAAACGGCGAGCAGAAGCTGCTTTTCCGGAAGGTCTACTTTCTCTACCATGGTCGAGTCTCCACCGGTTGCGCTCGTTAACATCGGCAGAATACCGCGCGGGAGTTCTCCGTGGCTAGTCCCCTGAATGGTCTATAGCGATCCCGTCCATAGTACCTGTTTGTCGACGTTCAGGACCCCATCACAGGCAAGAGTTCTGGGGGTGAAGGCTGGAATACACATACGCATCGATCTTTGTCAAGATTTGTCGCGAAATCGTCTCCTCACGAGAAATACCTCTTGACCAAGCGGAAGGAACCGATATACTTTGTAGCACAAAGCTTCTGCGGCGGAGGTGCTCTCCTGGGCGGGTCGAAGAAATGAAATGAGGTGCCACATGGAACTGCGCGACGCCCTTTCACAGATCACGGAGATCCGCTCACAAATGGCCCGGGCGGAGACGTTTCGCGGATACCGGTCGGCAACCGTCGGGATCACCGGGCTGCTTGCGCTGGCTGGGGCAGCCGCCCAGACGGTGTGGGTCCCACGGCCGTCGGAGCGGATCGGCGTGTACTTGGGGCTCTGGATCGCGCTGGCGCTGCTGAGTGTAGTTGTGTGTGGGGCCGAAATGGCGTATCGGGCGTATCGGGCCACTTCGCCGCTTACGCGACAGATCACGCTATTGGCGGTCGAGCAGTTTCTGCCATGCGTCGTCGCGGGGGCTTTAGTAACGTTCGCCGTGGCGCGTTTCGCGCCGACGAGTGCGTGGATGCTGCCCGGCTTGTGGGCGATCGTGTTCAGCCTAGGGGTGTTCGCCTCTTGCCGGCTGCTGCCGCGACAGACGTTTTGGGTGGCCGTCTGGTATTTGATTGCCGGCGTGGCGGCGCTGGCGCTGGCCAGGAATGAAGCCGCCTTTTCGCCCTGGGCCATGGTCGGCACGTTCGGCGCAGGGCAGTTGATGGCGGCCGCGATCCTCTACGTCACGTTGGAGCGCAACCATGAGTGAACTACCCGAACCGCCCGGCCGTTTCGCCTACGACGGCCTGGAACGCGCCATCCACGAAAGGGCACGGCTCGGGATCATGGCTTCTCTGGTCGCGCATCCCGACGGGCTGCTCTTCGCTGACTTAAAGGAGCTTTGTTCTCTGACCGACGGGAACTTGAATCGCCATTTACGGGTGCTCCGCGAGGCGGGCCTGGTTGAAGTGTGGAAGGGCGTGAAGGAGAAGCGGCCACAAACAATGTGCCGCATGACGACCCAGGGCCGCACTCGGTTCCTGGAGTACATCGGCACGCTCGAAAAGATCGTCGCCGACGCCGTCTCGCCGAAGGCCGACGCGGCGGATGGGTTGTCGTCGGGCCTGCTAAAGGGAATGGCGCCGGCATGAGTTTTTTTCGGCGTCGACTTTGCGATGCAAAGTGCGTATATTGGCTTTGCGACGCAAAGCTACAAGAATCGGGACGCAAGTCCCGCATCACCAACCACCAGTAGGAGTTGAAAAATGACATGGAATCCACGCGACATGCAAATCGCGCCGCGTCTGGCCTCGGCGTTGCGTCCCGGCCCGGTGAAACCGCGGCACGCGCTTTTGATCCAACCGTTTTATCCGAAGGACCCGCGGACCAGCTTCGGCAAACACGTACTCGCGCCGAGTCTGGCGTTGACGAGTATCGCCGCCGCCACACCGTCGGATTGGACCATCGCGTACTGGGACGAAAACCTCTTGCAAGGGCCGCCGCCGCACGATCCCTTTCCACAGGTCGTGGGTATTACGGTTCACTTGACCCTCGCCGATCGGGCGTACGCCTTGGCCCGGTGGTATCGCGAGCGTGGGGCAAAGGTGATCCTCGGCGGACTTCACGTGACAGCGTGTCTCGAGGAAGCGGCCGTGCACGCCGACGCGTTGGCGATCGGCGAAGGGGTGCAGCTTTGGCGGCGCATGTTGCGCGACGTCGAGACCGGCACGCTTCGGCCGATTTACCGGGGCGATTTTCGCCGGCCCTATCGTAACGAGCCGCCGCCGCGACGCGACATGTTGCCTAAGGGGTGCTTCCTGACCACCGCCAGCCTGATCGCCACCCGCGGCTGTCACAACCGCTGTGGGTTCTGCTATATGGCAACGCATGATGTGAAAATGCCGTACCAAATGCGGGACGTTGAGCAGGTAGTCGACGAATTTCGCGCAACCGCGGAGCCCTATGCGGTGTTCACCGACAACAACCTCGGCTCTCGGCCCGACTACCTGCGCGAGCTTTGCCGGGCACTGCGTCCGTTGGAGAAGATCTGGAGTGCGGCGGTGTCGATCGACGTGACCGACGACCCGTCGCTGGTGCGCGAGATGGCGCTGGCCGGATGCACGGGCGTGTTCGTGGGATTCGAGTCGCTCAACGGCGAGAACATCGTCGACGCCGGTAAGAAAAGTCCCGCACCGGAAGACTACGCTCGCCGCGTGCGGGTATTCCACGACAACGGCATCCAAGTGAATGCGAGTTTTGTCTTCGGTTTCGACCACGACCGGCCGGGTGTGTTCGAGAAGACCGTTGCCTGGATCGAAGAGAATCGGCTGACGTGTTCGACGTTTCACATCCTCACGCCGTATCCCGGCACGCCGCTGTTTCGGCGGCTGGAGGCGGAAGGCCGGCTGTTGCACAAGGATTGGCGGCTCTACAACACGTCACACGTGGTATTTCGACCCAAGCACATGACACCGGAGCAATTGACCGACGGCTACGCCTGGTGCTACCGCCGGCTATTCTCGCATCGGTCGATCTGGCATCGCCGGCCGGTCGATTTCAAAGCCGTGGCGCCGTATCTGGCGATGTCGTACCTCTACAAACGCTCGAACCGGCTGTGGCGATTTCTGATTCGCCGGCAACTCACGGCCGCTGTGTGGCGGCCGCTGGTCGAGCAGTCGCGGCGAAGGCATTTGCGGTTTCGCAAGCAACTGGCGGCCGACACGTCGGCGGCGCCGCGGCAGGGCGGCTCCGTGGTGACGGCTGGCGTGTGAACTTGGATTGTGTGTGCGCGACTACTTGAGCGGGTGCAGGCCCCGTTGCGTGCGCCACCGGTTGACCAGCGCCAATGCGAGGGGCTGTTTCTTCAGCAGCTTGACGAGTTGCGAGGCCGTGCAGCCGAGCGTCGTCGCGGCCGTTTTCACCTCGGCTTCGCGCGAGGCGATTACGTCGAGGGCCTCGGCCAGAACGGCCGGGAAATCGTCGTGCGATTCGTTCACGCTGATCCGTCCGCCGGCACAGCGCGATTGCCACAGCGTGCTGGGCGCGTACTGCGGCCCACGCATCCGCCGCACCTGAAGCGCCAGCTTCACCCGAAGGCGGAACAACGCCGCCGAGCGGTTCTCGGCCTGGCTGCGGCGCTCGTTGGCTCCGGCCGATACGCCCGTGGGGCGGTGATGCAATACGACGGCGGTCTCGACCTTGTTGCGGTGCTGTCCGCCGGGACCGCTGCGGCGAAGCCGGCGCATGTCGCACTCCGCCGAGAGTTGCTCACCGTCGAGCGCGGCGGGATGGACGGGCGTTTGTCCCATGATACGCCGTAGGACGGATTTTCAATCCGTCGTCAAAGTGGGGGCGGACTGCAAATCCGCCCTGCAACCATGCGGCTACATATCCTTGCCGAGCATCTGGACGGCCAGCTCGCGTTTCGGGTCGCCGGCAAGGTAGACGGTCTGCGTGGGGAATGCGAACTCGATGCCGGCACGCTCGAATTCCTCGTAGATCCGAAGGTTCAACCGCTGAGCGTGGTCGAGGTAATCCCAGTAGGCCGGCGGGGCGAACCAGTAGATCAGCAAAATGTTCAGGCTCTCGGTATTATAGTCGTTAAAATACACCCGCGGCGGGAACTCGTCGCCGTCGATGACCGGGTGGATCGGCTCGCGGAGATCGTCCTCCTCGAGGATGTCGCGCAGAATCTGCACGGCCTGCTCGATCTTCTCCCGCGACGTGTCGTACGTGATCGTCACGTTCATGACCCGCCGGATGGACTTCCGCCGGCCGATGTTCTCGACCGGGTCGTTGACGATGTTCGAGTTGGGGATGGTGACCATGTGACCGGTCAGCGTGCGGACCTTGACCGAGCGGAAGCCGATCTCCTCGATCACGCCGTCATACCCGGCATAGGCGATCCGCTCGCCGACAAGGAAGGGCCGGTCCAAGAGAATCGTGATCGACCCGAATAGGTTCTTGATGGAATCCTGCGCGGCCAGCGAGACGGCCAGGCCGGCGATGCCCAGGCCGGCCAGCCAGGCGCCGATGTTACACTCGAAGACCGTGCCGACCACAAACAGGATGCCGATCACGACGAGAAAGACCCTCAGCGTCTTTCGGATCAGCGGGACGAACTGGTCGTCGAGCGTCGATTCGGTCTTGGCGGTGAACCGCCGCAGCATGACGTCGATGACCTCCACCAGGTTGAACAAGTACCAAAAGACGGAGATGGAATAGAGCAGCGCCAGGGTTTTCCAGCAGAAGTTCTGCAAGGGGTCGCTCATTCGCACGCTGGCCAGTCCGACGGCGATGCCAAAGGTCAGGATCGCCAGCTTGGCCGGGCCGATCAGGTCCTCGACGACGTGGGTCCCCACGAGCCAGCCGCGGGCGCGCGCTCGTGCGGCGACTCGTCCCAACACCACGGCGACGATCCGGCCGAGCACCATGCCGACGAAGATCGCCAGGAGCAGCAACAGCCAACTCGTCCAAGAATTGTCGGCCCAGAGGCTTTTCAAGTCGAGATTTTCAAGCATGGATGTCGCTTCACGCAGAGGTGTTTCACCGATGCCTGTCGCCGTGGCGTCTTGGGCGGCCGTGGCGCCTTCGGGTGGATCTGACGGGGACTCCTGGCCCGGCGCACCTGCCGCCCCCGCCAGAAGCCAGCACGCCGCCATCGCGGCGGCACAAGCAAAAAACGTTGTTCTTCTCATGTCGGACACCTTGTTCTGCGAAGTTCCCGCCGCGTGGAGGCGGCGGCCAGACGAAAACGCCGGTTGAAATGGAGCTTTCCGTGAGCGAAACTCGTTTACATGGGGACATAATACTCGATGGGTTAAGCGTTACAAGTGCCCCCATCTCTGGACTGTTCATTCATGTAGCACCGCCCGCACGGGCAGCGCACCGGGGGGGTGATATGCCCCCGGCGAGCCGGGCGAATGAGTCAGGCAGCCTTGAAACACGCGGTATTTGTTGCCATACTTATAGGTTCGACTTGGTTGAAAACCCGAGACCGTCTGCAAGCAGGAGTTGTTCCATGTTTTCCGAATTCCATCAAGCCGTCAGAGCGATTTTCGAGAGTGCCCAGAAGGATGGCCGGCTGACGCGAAACCCGACCGACGAGGAGCTACGCTCCTTTGCGATCGAAGAACCCGATGTCCGCGTGACCAAGTACAACAACATCGTGGTCAATTCCGAGCCGATGTCGCGGGCGGCGATGTTCACCAAGAACAACATCGACACGACGTTCGGTGACGAGGAACACCAACTGCTCGAGCAGGCCAAACAACGCTCCGCGCGGGAACAACTCATCAGCATCGACGTCGTGGTGGGCGACGGCGGCGAAGGGGTCACCGCCCGGCTGGTGCTTCCTAAACGCTTCGCCTACGTCGCCTATGCCGGCATGAAGCTCTTTCGGCCGACCGTGACCGAGGAGCCGACCTACCAGGTGTTGATGTTCTTCGACGAAGGGCACGAGCAGAACAAGGCCAAGCCCTTGCCGGAGAAGGACATCACCATTCGCAACGCCCAGTCCCCGGAGGGCCGGCTGGTCAAGATCGTCCGCAACAGCAACTACTTCGGCGAGTGGAAGAAGGGCGTGTTTACCGGCGAGGACTACCGGGCGAAGCTCCGCGGCGACGCGCTGTTCCTGCATGCCGGCTGC
>JAUWWA010000217.1 GCA_030617125.1 Pirellulales bacterium
ATCCCCGGCAGGATTCGAACCTGCAACCTTCGGCTCCGGAGGCCGACGCTCTATCCAATTGGGCTACGGGGACACGGGGGTCGTGTCGTTGCGGCGGTGGTTTGTCGAATCGGCCATCGTGGTGACGGGCAACCCCGCCGTTGACTCCCATTCTACCGAAATGAAGCGCCGCTTCAATCGAGGCCGAGCGTTGTGTCCTTAAGTCCGTTTCCACCAACGACTTACGTTACATCTGCCGTTTCCTGATGGCGCGCCTACCGGCCGGGGTACTGGAAAGCGTCGTGACGTTCCCCTATAATGGATGCCGCAAAGAGAAGGGGTCGCGATGAGCATTGATGTCCAGAGCCCCGATCGAGTGCGTCAATTCCCCGAGGCTCTTCTGCCGATGCGGGAGCGTCTGCTGGCGAATCTGGTGATGATCGCGCAGATTCCCGCTCCCACCGGCGGAGAGGGCGACCGGGTCCAATTCTTGTTGGACCGGTTTACCGAGGCGGGGATGGCCGATGTGGCGGCCGGCGAAGTGGGTAACGCGGTCGGACGCCTGCACGGACGGTCGGGCGACCGAAACATCGTGCTCGTTTCGCACCTCGACACCATCTTTCCCGCCAATTTCGACCACAGCGTCACGGTCGAGGCGGATCGAGTGATCGGGCCCGGGGTGGGCGACAACGCCTTGGGCGCAGCGATCGTCTCGATGATGCCCGCCGTGCTGGAGCACCTCGGCATCCAGCTCGACTCGAACCTGATCCTGTTGGGATCGACGAGTTCGTTGGGGCGTGGCAACCACACGGGCATCCGCTTCTTCCTGGACCATTTGCCCGAGAAGGTCGATTGCGGCGTCTGTGTCGAGGGGATCCAACTTGGGCGGCTGAACTTCTTCTCGATCGGAACTGCCCGGGCCGATATCTCTTGCCACGTCCGCCCGGAACCGTCGCGAAGCTACGGCGCCGAAAGTGCGTTGATCGTGATCAATCACATCATGAACCGGATTCTCGGCATCTCGACGCCGAACCGGCCGTATACGATGGTGCGCATGGGAAAGATGCACGCGGGGGTGGCCTACGACGTCGAGCCCGACCATGCCGAGTTGGGCATCGAGATCGTCAGCCACGCCGACGAGATGATTGAGCAGATCCACCGGCAGATTGAAGACATCGTTTCGGAGATGTCGGCCCGGCACGCGGTCGACGCGCACATGGACATGTTCTTCAAGACGCAGGCCGGGGGCATTCCCTTCTCGCACCCGCTGGTCAAGAGCGTGTTGGACGTGATGGAGGCGTTGGAGATCGAGCCGGACCAGGGCCACAGCCCGTCGGAGCTTTCCGAACTGATTGCCCGCCAGATACCGGCGGTGACGTTGGGGATCAGCCGCGGAGAAAAGAGCCGCAAGTGGAGCCCCGACTATGTACTAATCGATCCGATCCTCACCGGCGTGGCGCAGTTGCTGGGCGTGATCCTAGCGATCGACGAGGGGGCGTGCGATGAAGTCTAAGCAGTGGCTCAAGGAGCGCACCTTCCACCATTCCACCTTTTGGGACATCAAACGGCTGGTGGAAGAGAAGGAACGCCAGGGACTGTGCATCTCGCTGTGCCTTCCCACGCTCAACGAAGAGAAGACCATCGGCCAGGAGATCGTCATCCTCAAGGCCGAACTGGCCGACCGCTATCCGCTGGTCGACGAGATCGCCGTGGTGGACTCGGGCAGCAACGACCGGACCTGCGAAATCGCCGCCAGCTTCGGCGCCGACGTCTACATCGCCTCCGAGCATCTTACCGAGTGCGGCCACCATTGCGGCAAAGGCGAGAACCTCTGGAAAGCGCTCTACCTGCTCCGCGGCGACATTATCGTCTATGTCGACACCGACATCAAAAACATCCACCCGCGGTTCGTCTACGGGCTGGTCGGCCCGTTGATCGGCGACCCTGAGGTCCACTACGTCAAGGCGTTTTACGACCGGCCGATTGCGTTCTCCGGCGGGTTGCGGCCGACCGGCGGCGGCCGCGTGACCGAGATTCTCATCCGGCCGCTGTTCAGTCTCTTTTATCCCGAGCTGACCGCCATCTTGCAGCCGCTTTCGGGTGAGTATGCCGGGCGGCGCTCGATCCTCGAACAGATCCCCGTCCCCGTCGGCTACGGCGTGGAAACCGCCATGCTCATCGACATCTACGAGCGGCTCGGCCTGTACGCCTTTGCGCAAACCGACCTCGACAAACGAATTCATCGCAACCAGGAAACCATCGCGTTGGGCCGGATGGCCTTCGGCGTGCTGCGAACCTTCATCTCGCGGCTGCGGCGCGAGGATCTGGTCCGGCTCCAGGAAGAACTGCCCGCCATTATGCGACAATACGAGGTCTCCGACGGCGAGTACCGGCAGATCGAGTACAACATCGAAGAGATCGAGCGCCAGCCGATCGTCGAAGTGGAGGCCTACCGGCAGAAGTTCCATCCGGAAATACAGCCGGTGTAGAAAGCTGTCAGCTTTCAGTCGTCAGCCATCAGCGACTTCTGAATTTACGTGTCCTCCATTGACTGCGGATGCCCAAATGCTAATGTCTGAATCCTGACGCCTGAATGCTGAGAGCCGCACATGAACCTCGCCATCCTCCACTACCACCTGAACCGCGGCGGCGTAACCCGGGTGATTGAAAATCAGCTCGCGGCGCTCGACGCCGTGCTCAATCCGGCCGAACCGTGGAACGTGGCGATCATCCACGGCGGACGACGCGAAGGATGGAACGAAGACCTTGCCGGGCGGCTCCGCGCAATCCGGCTTTCGTTGCTCGAAGTCCCGCTGCTCGACTACGACGACGTGCAACCCGACGGCGGTCGCCACGGACCGGCCGATCTGCTCGTGGAACTGTACGCGGCCTTGGGCCGGCTCAACTTCGAGCCGCAGTACACCGTGCTGCACGTCCACAACCACGCGCTGGGTAAGAATCGGTGCCTGCCGCACGTCGTGCCCATCCTCGCCCAAGACGGCTACGCCGAGCTGCTGCAAATCCACGATTTCGCCGAAGACTTCCGGCCGAACAACTACCGGCGACTCGGCAATCCGGCCGAGGCCTACCAGCAAGCCGCCGGTATCCACTACGCCGTGCTCAACGGCCGCGACCACGATGTTTTATGCCAGGCAGGTGCAGTCGCCGAGCGGTTGCACCTGTTGCCCAACCCGGTGCCGGAAATCGACGAGCCGCCGCGCCGGGCCGACGCCCGGCGCCGGCTTCAGGAGCAGTTCGGCGTGGCGGTGGACGACTGTTTAATGCTCTATCCGGTCCGCGGCATTCGGCGCAAAAACATCGGCGAGGCGTTGTTGTACTCGGTGCTAGCGCCGCCGGGCGCCGTCGTCGGCCTGACGCTCGCGCCGCTCAACCCGGCCGAGGCAGCGATCTACACCACATGGAAGGACCTGGCCGCCGAACTCGCCTTGCCGTGCCGGTTCGAGTTGGGCGAGCCCGGGGCGCTGAGCTTCGCCGAAAACCTCGCCGCGTGCGACGCGATCCTTACGACGAGCCTGGCCGAAGGGTTTGGCATGGTGTTTCTCGAATCGTGGCTGGCCGGCCGGCCATTGGTCGGCCGCGATCTGCCGGAGATCACCTCCGACTTCGTCCGCGCGGGCCTGCGGCTCGACTCCCTGCGGCCGCAACTCCGCGTGCCGGTCGACGTGGTCGGCGCCGCGGCGTTTCGCGACGCGGTGGCCGAAGCCTATCGCACCACACTCGAACTCTTCAACCGCGTCGAGCCGCCCCACATGGCCGACGGCATCGACGCGAAGATCCAAGACGGCATGGTCGATTTCGGCGACCTCGACGAGCCGATGCAGCGCAAGGTGCTCGAGGCGGTCCGCCAAGACGGCCGGCGGCGTCAAGCGGTGCTCGACGCCAACGCGTGGCTCGCCCAAGCATTCGCCCTGCGCGCCGACACGGCGTCGCAGACGATCCGGCACAACGCCGACGCGATCCGGCGCGATTATTCATTGATACCGATCGGGCGCCGGCTGCTTGCCCTCTACCGTCAAGTCGCCGCCGCACCGCGCGACGAGCCGCCCGAGCCGCTGCCGCGAACCGAAAGCATCCTCGATCAGTTTCTGCAACTCGACCGTTTTCGGTTGATGCGCACGTAGCGCGGTAGGGTGCGTGAAACGCACCATCAAGGCCGGTTGTCCCGCCGCAACCGTGGTGCGTTTCACGCACCCTACTGTCTTTCCTCGCGATTACGCACTACGCACTATTCTGCTTCGTACGGCGGCGTGGGGAAGAGGATGTCCGGATCGCCGCCTGCGTCTCCTTGGCCGCCGTCGTCAACGCCGTCCTGGCCGACGCTGTAAAGGACCGGCTTTGCGTCGCGAATCACGTACCGAAGCGGCCTGCCGTCGAACGGATCGAGCGGAACCGCGTCGAGGAACTCCGGCACAAGCTGCTCCAGTGTTTCGGGCAATTCCCTGTGCTTGCGGCGATAACGCTCCAGGGCAATGCGCGCGATGGCGCAGCGGTTCTGCGCCTCATGTCTGGCTCCAGCCCGGAAAACTGCCGCGATTGCCGAAGTCATCAATGCCGTCACCGGATAGCGCAGCGTCGTCGCGATGTCGGCGCCAAGCGTAATCGCGTTGACCCGGTCCTCCCATTGCTCGACCGCACGAAGCCGCTTCGGGTCGGCCAATTTCGCGGCCGCGATGAGATCGTTCATG
>JAUWWA010000444.1 GCA_030617125.1 Pirellulales bacterium
GCGCGGAGTTCGCCCGCGATGGGATCGACGTGCTGGTGGTCAGCCCCGGGACGACCGAAACCGAGTTCTTCGACAAGGTCATCGAGCACACCGGCGAGCCCTCGTGGCCGGAGCACGCTCCGGTGTCGGCCGCCGAGGTCGCGCGGCGAACGGTTCGAGCGATTCGGCGTGGCCGGCACGAGATCATCCCGTACCGCTGGGGCAAGGTGCTGTGCTGGATGAACCGGCTCTCGCCCGGGCTGGTCGATTGGCTGATGACGCGGTACGTGTGAGCAACGGGGACATGCTACTTGTCCAACGGGATCAGCTTGACGGTGCGGAAGTGGATTTCGCCACCTTCCGACTGTAGGGCGATCTTTCCGGCAACCACGTCGCACCCGGTGGCCTCGTTGACCTTCTCGCCGTTGACCTTGAGCGTGAGGTTGCCTTTGTTGAAGGTGATCTCATACTTGTTCCACTTGCCGGGCTTGTTCTCGTTGGCCTTGATCTTGCCGACGCCGATGAAATTGCCGAGCTGCTTATGGTTCTTGATTGTCTTGAAGCGATCGGCGGGACCTTCGCACTTGGCGCCGTAAAACGCCCAAATGTCGCCGGCGCTGCCGGATTTCAGTTGGGCCTCGTAACACTTGGGCAAGAACGAGACGGGTTTGCCGGCGATCCGCAGCAGCACGCCGCTGTTGCCCGGCTCTTTGCCTGGGGCCCAGCGCCACTCGACGATCAGGGTGAAGTTCGTGAATTCCTTCTTTGTCGAGATGTAGCCGAGCGGCTCCCCCGTGCAAATCAGCAAGCCGTCCTTCACGGACCAGGTATTTTCCATCTTGGCGCCGGGGTCGACGGCGAAGAAGTCCCAGCCGTCGAGGTTTTCCCCATTGAACAGCAACAACAAAGCGACAGCGAACTGCATGATGCATCCTCCTTTGGAAACGGTAACGAGCCAGTTATACAGTCTCTCCATTCTATCAACATACCCCACGGATGCAAAACACCGGCCGTGCCGTACAATGGTTCGCATGGACGAGCGAGGTTTCGAGATTCTGTACGAAGACGGCCCGTGCCTGGCGGTCAACAAACCCCCCGGCGTGCTCACGCAGGCTCCGCCGGGCATCGATTCGCTGGAGGTACGGATCAAGGATTGGCTTGTGCAGCGGGACGGCGCGGCGGACCGCGTCTACCTGGGCGTGGTGCATCGGCTCGACCGGCCCGCTTCCGGGGCTATTGTCTTCGGTACCCGTGCGAAGGCCGCGCGACGCCTGTCCGAGCAGTTCGAGGCCCGGCTGGTCGAGAAGATCTATTGGGCTTGCGTCGATGGGCGCGTCGAGCCGGCCGAGGGCACGTGGGAAGACTGCCTTTGCAAGGTGCCCGACGAGCCTCGGGCAGAAGTGGTCGAGGCGGGGCATCCCGAAGGGCGCCGCGCCGTGCTACACTATCGCACTTTGTCGACCGCCGAATGGGGCACTTGGCTGGAAATTGAGCTTGAGACGGGGCGCACGCACCAGATTCGCGTACAGGCCGCCTCGCGAGGCCACCCCGTGCTGGGCGACGCCCAATACGGCTCGCGCGTCGCTTTCGGCCCACAATACGAGGACCACCGGCTTCGCGCGATCGCCCTGCACGCCCGGTCGCTCACGTTCCGGCATCCGAAAAGCCGGGAAATGGTTTCGGTAACGGCGCCGGTGGCGAGATATTGGCCTAACGCGGCCGAGCCGCAACTAAAGGGTGGTTCAGCGAGGTGGGCAGTGGGGGGTTAGGCTGTTAGGGGTTTATGGCTTCGGCGGTAACGCCGTGAAGTGAAAAGGTGACCCAGGACCCCAACAGCCTAAACCCCTAACGGCCTAAACCCCTAAGAACATCCGCGCACCGTACGCAGAAGTTGCGGTGTCAGACTCTAATAGAGAATAGCCGCTTGCGACTGGAGGAACTGAACGATGAACGATCCGTTTCACACCCGTGAAACGTTTGACACCGGCAGCGGACGGGCCGGCATCTATCGGCTTTCAAGGCTGGAAGACGCCGGATTGACCGACATCGCCGCGTTGCCTTATTCGATCCGCGTGTTGCTGGAAACGGTGCTTCGCAACTGCGACGGCCATACGGTGACCGAACAGGATGTGAAGAATCTTGCCGGTTGGAATGCCGAAGCGCCGGGGCAAATCGAGGTCCCGTTCAAGCCGTCGCGGGTGATTCTGCAGGATTTCACAGGTGTGCCGGCGGTGGTCGATCTGGCCGCGATGCGCAGTGCGATGAAGCGGCTTGGCGGCGATCCCAAGAAGATCAACCCAATGATTCCGGTCGACCTGGTCATCGACCACTCCGTACAGGTCGATCGGTTCGGCTCGCCGGACGCATTGGCAACGAACGTCGAACTGGAGTTCCGGCGCAACCGCGAGCGTTACGAGTTGCTTCGCTGGGCCCAGCAGGCGTTTGAGAATTTCCGCGTGGTGCCACCGTCGGTCGGAATCGTTCACCAGGTGAATCTGGAGTTCCTCGCCAAGGGCGTGTTCCTGTGCGAAGACGCGGCCGGGACGGTCGCCGCGGCCGATACGCTCGTCGGGACCGACAGCCACACGACAATGATAGGCGGCTTGGGCGTGGTAGGCTGGGGCGTGGGCGGCATCGAGGCCGAGGCCGTCATGCTCGGCCAGCCGCTGTACATGCTCGCGCC
>JAUWWA010000240.1 GCA_030617125.1 Pirellulales bacterium
CAATCGTTGCGTACCCCGGCCGCTGTAGCGAATACCGCTGAAGTCGCAATTCGGACACGCCGTGGGCGCGGGTACCTGGTGATCGCAGTAGTGGCAAAGCGCGATTTCCTCGGTGCGATGGTGCGTCAGCGCGATGTCGCAATCCGGACATCGCATCACGAAGCCGCACGCCGGGCACTGGATGTGGGTCGAGAAACCGCGCCGGTTCAGCAGCAAGATTACCTGCCCGTCGTCGGCGAGCGCCTCGCGAATCGCCCGATACAATTGCCGGCCGATTGCACCTCGGGAGAGCGAATGGCCGGGCTGCCGCGCGCACAGATCAATCGTGCCCACCCGCGGCAGCGGCCGGCCGAATATCCGGCAGGGCATCTCCACCAGCGCGTACTCGCCGGTCTGCCCGCGGCGCCAACTCTCCAGCGACGGCGTCGCTGAGCCGAGCACCAGCGGGACGTTTTCGGCCCGGCACCGCGCGATGGCCACCTCTCGGGCGTGATACCGCGGGGCCGTCGACTGCTTGAACGACGACTCGTGCTCTTCGTCCAGCACGATCAGCCCGAGGTTCGGCGTCGGGGCGAAGACCGCGCTGCGTGCGCCGACCACGACCGGCACCTTGCCCTCGGCGATCCGCCGCCAGTGCCAGTGCCGCTCGGCGTCGGTCAGATGGCTGTGCAGCACAGCCACCTCGCCGAACCGGCTGCGGAACCGCTCGACCGTCTGCGGCGTCAGGCTGATCTCGGGCACCAGCACGATCGCCTGGCGGCCGAAATGGATCACCTCCTGGATCGCCTGGATGTAGACCTCGGTCTTGCCGCTGCCGGTCACGCCGTGGACGAGTATCGTCTTTTGCTGTCGGCTCTTAAGCGCGGCGAGGATGGCGTCGAGCGCCTTTTGCTGATCGGGATTCGGCACGAGATGCTTCTGGCGGTCGGCGGCCGGTTCGGTTTGTCGAATGCTCTGCACCCGGCCGGTTCGCGAGCGGATCAGGCCCTTGTGCCGCAGCGCGGTGATCGGCGCCTGAGTACACTTTGCCGCCCGGGCCAACTCGCCCGGCGTGAGCGGACGGTCGGCCGACGCAAGCGCTTTCATTACGGCGGCCTGTTTCTCCGGCAGCTTCTTGTCGGCCAGAAGCTCGCCGGCGTCGGCGTCGATGCTCAACAGCGTGGTCAGCCGCGTGCCGGCCTTGCCGCGCACGCCGGCCGGCAACACCGTTTCGAGCACCGTCGCCCAGTCGCACAGGTAATGTTCGGCGATCCACTCGGTCAGCCGGAGCATGGCCGGCGAAAGCAGGCTCCGGCGATCGAGCAAGGCGTCGACGGGTTTCAGCGGCCGAGAGCCGGCCGTTCGGCTCTCCAGCCGCACACAATAGCCGATCCTCGGGCGGTCGTTCTTCCCCAGTGGCACACGAACGCGGCAGCCCGGCTCGATCCGGTCGCGCAAGGCGTCGGGCACGGCATAGTCGAACCGCAGGCCCGGCGTGTCGAGCAGCACGACCGTGGCGACCAGTTGCTCGGCCCGATCGTCCTCATCCCACGGTTCGGGTTCGGTGTTGAAGAGGTTTTGTTGCTGGGGCATCGATTGTAGAATATCGCACCTGTCAGTCGCCCTTTCAAGACCATCGGAAACCATGCGACTCGGACTGTTCGGTGGAAGTTTCGACCCGGTGCACTACGGACACCTGCTTTTGGCGGAGTGTTGCCGCGAACAGTGCATGCTCGACGAAGTGCGATTCCTGCCGGCCGCCGTGCCGCCGCACAAGCCGGGCCGGGAGTTGACGTCCGGCGAGTCGCGCGTCAAAATGCTCGAATTGGCCACCGCCGGGCATCCGGCGTTCGCGGTCAGCCGGTTTGAGACCGACCGCGGCGAGTTGAGTTACACGGTCGACACACTGAGGCACTTCCACCGGGAAACGCCGGAGGCCGAACTGTTTCTGCTGATGGGGGCCGACATGCTGAACGATCTGCCCACGTGGCGCGAGTCGGCCCAAGTGTGCGAGTTGGCGCTGCCTGTCGCGGTTCGCCGCGCGGGGTCGGGCGAGCCGGATTTCGACTGCCTCGCGGCGATCGCCACGGCGGAGCGGATCGGGCAGATACGCCGTCACCAGGTCGAGATGCCCCAGATCGGCATCAGCAGCACGGAAATTCGCCGCCGGGTGGCCCGGCGGCAAAGCATCCGCTTCCAAACCCCCCGCGCGGTGGAAGAGTACATCGCCACACGCGGACTCTACGTGTAAAGCCGCAACCATCAGTCGCGGACATCGAGCACGCACTTCTCCGCAGCGAAAGCAAATTGTGCAACTCGTGCGGCATGGGCAAACCTGCAGCGTCCGGCTCACGGCGCAAAGTGTCGAGGACCTGGTCTAATTGGTCGTCCGGTCCGAGTGCGAGGTCGAGGAAAAGGACCTTCCGGCCCATCAGCACGCAGCCGCCGCCGCTACCGCCGAGCAGTTCCTGGCGGACCTGGTATCCCAAGCGTGCGGCCAGATCGAGTGCCTGTTCTAGCACCTCTACCGTGTGCATCCTAGCTTCTCCAAACCGCCAATATCCTTAGGCGGTGTGCTGATTATCGCGTGTTAGCTTTCAGTCGCCCAGCCGAGTTCGACGATACGAAAAATGCAGCTAAACCGTTTCGGTCCAAAGAGTTAAGACACAAGGTTACGGAAAGACAGCGAGAACATCATCGATTGGGCAGGCAAGCGAGTTTGGTGTTTTGTGCGGAGTTCTAACGATCAGGCGATCCAACCTGAGTTTGGAGTGGTCCGTGACAACTGGCGGCAATCGAGAGCATCCCAGTCTTCAACAACAGGTTGAACTGCTCAAGAAGCAGCTTGCCCAGGCGCAAACGCTCACCGCGTTGGGCGAGCTAGTCGGCACGACCACGCACGAGTTCAACAATGTGTTGATGACGATCATCAATTACGCCAAGATGGGCATGCGCCACAAGGACACGGCCACGCGCGACAAGTGCCTGGAGAAGATCTTCGCCGCCGGGTCTCGGGCAGCCAAGATCACCAACACCGTGCTGGGCATGGCGCGCAACCGCTCCGCCGGCCAGGAACCGACCGATCTGACCAAGCTCGTCGAAAACACGTTGCTGTTGCTCGAACGCGAAATGAACAAGTACCGCATTGCGGTCGACAGGACCTTCCAGCCAATCCCCGAGGCCTACGTCAGCGGCAACCAAATCCAGCAGGTGCTGTTGAACCTACTGATCAACGCGCGGCAGGCCATGCCCCGCGGCGGCCGCGTTGCGATCAAGCTGCTGCACGACCGCGAGCACGATATGATCGACCTGGTGGTGCGCGACTATGGCGTCGGGATACCCAGCGAGAAGCTGCCGCGGATATTCGAATCGTTCTACACGACCAAAGCCGGGCCCGACGCCAGCGGCAAGGGCGGCACCGGCCTTGGGCTTTCGATGTGCCGCGACATCATCGAAGCCCATCACGGCCAGATCCGCGTCCAAAGCACCGTCGGCAAGGGAACCGCTTTCACGCTCAAGCTGCCCACCGCCGCCAAGGCCGCACCGAAGCGAACGCCGACGCCCATGACCGGTTTGCCGCAGACACCCGTCGTCGGCCAGCCGACGGTTAGTAGGTAGCGGGCGAATAACTGGCAGGTAGTGGGCGGTGGGCGGTAGTGCGATATTGCTGCAAACGCCCACCGACTGCGATCGGTGGGGTCAGCATGGCGATTGCGGTCGGTCGATGCCGCGACTATCGGATGCCACCACGCGATGACGCAAACCGCGAGTGCAGGTGCGCGATGATCTTCTGTTCCAGCGCAACGTCGCGCCCCTGCGGAATCCAGCCCTCGGCGATCTCCGACGCCGCAATCGGGTTGACTACCCGACGCAGCGAATCGTCGTATCGGAAGGTGGCGGCGCCGGCGGTGGCGTGCTCGGGCCGTGCGACGTCTTCGAGTTCCTTGAGTACGGCGACGTCGACCCGGTAGCCCCCTTCGGCGGGCATCACCCGGACGATCGCCCGACGACGCATCGACTGTAAGGTACTCTCGATCGTCTCGTACCGGCCGGCGCGGTCGCGGCGCCACGGCTCCAGCACGGTTGGGCTGACCTGCGGCGCGGTCTCCAGACGGCCCTCGATCGGCACCGATCCGACCTGCCGGACCGGCTCCTCGTGGGCGACCTTGAAGTAATCGTCGACCACGTCGACCACCGTTTCCCAGACGCACTGAGGATCAGCCGCAGGCAGGAGCGTCGGATTATCGTGGTACAGGACAACCGGTTGCATCGGCACGGTGGGCGCGTACGGCCCCATCCCGCAGCCCGGCAGGACAACGGCAAGCAATCCAACTGCAAAGAAGCAGCGCATGGCGAACCCGCCGCGAGAGGTGATCGGACAGGGGAGTTGGAAATTGGGGGGGTAGTTTCGCCG
>JAUWWA010000149.1 GCA_030617125.1 Pirellulales bacterium
CCTAAACCCCTAACAGCCTAAACCCCTAACAGATTGCCCGATTTTGATGCTATAGTGCCCCTTTTTCGCCCATTACCTGCCGGGCCCCGACCGCCGGCCGCGGCTTCATGACTGCGGCCGGGTCATCCGCCAGGGGTCCAGGGCTTCTTCGAACTGGTCGTCGGGCAGGATCTTCTTCTCGCGGCAAAGCTCGCGGATCGTCTTGCCGGTGTCGAAGGCCTCCTTGGCCACCGCGGCCGCCCGCTCGTAGCCGATCTGCGGATTCAAGCCCGTCGCCAGGGCAAGGCTCTTCTCGACGGCCGCCTGGCAGGCCTCGCGGTTCGCCTCGATGCCGGCCAGGCAGTGCTCGGTGAAGGCGCTGGTCGCCCCGCTTAACAGACTGACACTCTCCAGCACGGCGTCGGCCATCACCGGCATCATGACGTTCAACTGGAACTGCCCGCCGGCGGCGCCGCAAATGGCGATTGTCTGGTCGTTGCCCAGCACGCGAGCCGCCGCCTGCATCATCGCCTCGGACATGACGGGGTTGACCTTGCCGGGCATGATCGAACTGCCGGGCTGTCGCGCGGGCAGCTTGATCTCGGCGAACCCGCACCGCGGCCCGCAACCGAGCCAACGAATGTTGTTCGCCACGCCGAACAACGTCGCCGCGATCGAGCGCAGCCGGCCGTGGCACGCGACCAGGGCGTCGCGCTGGGCGCTGGCCTCGAAGTGATCGACCGCTTCGACAAACGCCAGGCCGGTCTCCTTGGCCAGCACCTTGCACACACGGCGGCCGAACTCGCGGTGCGTGTTGATCCCCGTGCCGACGGCCGTGCCGCCGATGGGCAATTCGAGCAAGGCGTCTCGCCCCGTGCCGGCCTGGTCGCCCGAGCGATGCAACTGCCGGGCGAACCCGCCGATCTCCTGCCCCAGCGCAAGCGGCGTGGCGTCGTTCAGATGCGTTCGGCCGATTTTCAAGATATCCCGCCATGCCGCCGCCTTTTCCAAAAACACCTCTTCACACCGTTTCAGCGCCGGGATCAACCTGCGCTCGATCGTCCGCGCGGCCGCCACGTGGATCGCCGTCGGGAACACGTCGTTGCTGCTCTGGCCGAGGTTGACGTGGTCGTTCGGGTGGATGGACTTCTCGGCGCCGAACCGGTCGCCCCCGGCCAGTTCGATCGCCCGGTTGGCGATCACCTCGTTGGCGTTCATGTTGCTCGACGTGCCCGAGCCGGTCTGAAACACGTCGACGGGGAATTGGCCGTCGAGCCGGCCGTCGGCGACTTCACGGGCGGCGGCCAGCAGTGCCTCGACTTGTCTGTCGCCCAGCGGGCTCTTCGGCGAGGCGGCCAGTCTGCCCAGGTCCCGGTTGACGGCGGCCGCGGCCCACTTGACCAGCCCGAGGGCATGAATCAGTTCCGCCGGCAGGGCCCGCCCGGAAATAGGGAAGTTTTCGACGGCGCGCTGGGTTTGGGCTCCATAATACGCCTTGGCGGGCAGGCGAACTTCGCCCATCGTGTCGCGTTCGATCCGGAAATCAGTCATGGCAGGTCCTCGATCGCCCATGCGCTGCGGTATTGAAGCACCCATGATAGCAGTTTGGCCGATCCTCACAAAGCGTGGGTGACATGCGTCCGGAAAACGGTATAATGACGGAGGCACCACCACCGGGGGAACACTTCGCGAGGATCGGTCCGATGGAAGAACTCCGAAAACAGGTGCGCCGAGCACACCGGCGACTGGGCCTGCAACGCTTTCTCGGCACGCTCTGCTGGTGTTGGTCCGTCACGCTCCTGGCGGCGCTGGTGCTGATCGCGGTGGACAAGTGGTATCCGCTGGGCGTTGAGGTTTGGGCGTGGGGCGTCGGGGCGTTGGGGCTCGGGCTGCTGGCGGCCATCGCATGGATCGTCGCCACACGACGCAAACCGCTCGACGCCGCCATCGAGATCGACCGTCGCTTCGCCCTGAAGGAACGCGTTTCCAGCACGTTGGCGATGCCGCCGGACGATCGCGAGAGCGAGGCGGGCCAGGCGTTGGTTGCCGACGCGCTGCGTCGCGTCGAGCGGATCGACGTCGCCACGAAGTTTGCCGTCCGCCCGCCCCGGCAGATCCTCCTGCCGCTGCTGCCCGGCGTGCTGGCCGTGTTGGCGGCGGTGCTGATTCCCGCGGCGGTGATCGACAGCCAAGCGGGCGCCGCGCCCGACTCGCCGGCCGCGAAGCGCCAGGTGAAGAGATCGACTGAAGAGCTCCGCCGGAAGCTGGCCGAGCGTCGCGAGCAGGCCAAGAAGGCAGGTCTGAAAGACGCCGAGCAACTCTTCAAGCGGCTCGAAGAGGGCAGCCGCGAAATGACCGCTGGAAAGACCGATCGCAAGAAGGCCCTGGTCGAACTAAACGATTACGCCAGGCAGTTGGAGCGGCGCCGCAAGCAATTGGGTGGGGCCGAAGAGATCAAGAAACAGCTCGATCAACTCAAGAACATCAATCGCGGACCGGCCGACAAGTTCGCCAAGGCCGTCGGGCGCGGCGATTTCAAGCAGGCCGCCGATGAACTGAAAAAACTCATCGACCAACTCGCCGACAGCAAGCTCAGCGAGAAGCAGAAGGCCGCTTTGGCCAAGCAACTCAAGGCAATGAAGCAGAAACTCGAAGACCTGGCTGCCGCCCGTGCCGCCGCCCAGGACGACCTGCGCAGTCGCATTGAGCAGTTGCGCCAGGCCGGCCAGCTTCCCGAGGCCGGCAAGCTCGAAGAGCAGCTCGCGAAGCTGCTGCAACAGGGTCCCCAGATGAAGCAGCTCGACGACCTGGCCGGACAGTTGGGCCAGTGTGCAAAATGCCTTCGCGACGGCCAGCTCGAGGACGCCGGCGACGCGCTGAGGCAGCTCCAGGCGGGGATCGGGAATCTCCAGGATCAACTCGACGAATTGAAACTGCTCGACGACGTCATGGGTCAGCTTGACCAGGCGAAGGACTGCATGAACTGCCAGAACTGCGGCGGACTGGGGTGTGGGCAATGTGAGGGCGAGGGTGGCTTCGGCTTGGGACCCGGTCGAGGCCGGGGCGCGCGGCCCGAGGCCGAAACCGACACGTCCTTCTATGACACCCAGGTGAAGCAGAAGCTCGGCCGCGGGACGGCCGACGTTGTCGACCTGGTCGACGGGCCGAACGTGAAGGGGAACGTCGAGGCGGAAATCCAGCAGCAGTTTGAGTCGGTGCGGCGCGGCTCAACCGATCCACTCACCGGGCGGCGCATCCCCCGCAAACACCAGCAGCACGCCCGGGAGTACTTCGACCGTTTCCGGGAAGGGGAGTAGGGAAGGATGAAGGATGAAGGATGAAGAATGAAGGATGAACGACCTTTTCCGGATCACTGCCGTCCATTCATCCTTGACTTTCCCTTCACCCGCAGCGGGATGGTGAACGAGTAGAGGCAGACGACGGCGCCGGAGGACATCAGGCTCCAGGGCGCCCAGCCGGGCGGGGTAAGGACTATTCGTGGCCCGACGTTTGCCTGAGTGTTGAACGGCGAACTCGGCGATGGGGGATCCTTGCGGAGCTTTAGACTGACCGTATCGACGGCCAGGCATTCCAGCCCGAGAATGATCAGGAAGACTCCAGCGGCCAAGAACAGCGCTCGCCACATGGCGAAACCTCCGGCAAAGAGGGATGAAGGAAGGCTGAACTTCATCCTTGGTCATCGGTCCGGGAGGCGAACCGACTGGAGCCGGGGGTCGGGCGGCCTCCAGCCCCGCCCCCCGCCAAGGGGTAACACCGCGGCGATTGTGTCGGTTGGCCAGGGTTTTTTGCCGCGCAGCCTCGGCATCTGGTGAATCGCGATCTCGCCGGCGGAGGTCCCGGCTCCTCATTGACTCCGCGTGCGGGCTTCTCGATTCTGGCTGTGACCTTCGTAGCGACGTTATGGCATGTGGGAGATCGAGCGTCGGCGAAAGGCGGTCATCCACACAAGCGGCGGTCAATCTCGCGGTCGCGCCGGACCGATGCAAGATACGGAGAGAAACCAGCCGGACATCGCTTGTTCGGTTTGTTCGACCTTCTATAATGACTTATGGGGGCACTAGCTCGGGTCGGCAACCGGCGGAGAAACAGATTGTCGGACAAGCCCAAGATTCTTCTGGTTTGCGACTCCCGCGAGAACGTGGAACAGATGCTTGCCCAGACGCTCGAGACGCATGAGGTCGTGGTCGTCCAGAACCCCATGCGAGCCGTGGCCCTGTTGGGACGGGAGAAGTTCGCCGCCGTCTATGTCACTTCAGAGTACCTCCAAGAGGCGTTCGAGTTCGCCCGGCTGTTCCAAAACGAGCAGATTCTCGAGGGCATGCCCGACGGCGTCGTCCTGCTCGACAGCGACAACACGATCATCTGGAGCAACGGGCGGCTTGGGGAATGGAGCGGTTGCGAGTCGGTCGTCGGCGCGAATTTCTACACGGTGCTGGACAGTCCCGAGATTCTCGGCCCCGACTTTTGCCCTTTCCACACGGCCTTGGCAACCGGCCAGGAGACCAACACGACGCTACGAGGCACGAATAACCGGTTCTTCCACGTCCACGCGGTCCCGGTCCGCGAGCCGGGCGAGCATGCCCGACACCTGATCGTCGCCGTTCGCGACGTCACCGTCGAGATGCACCAGCAGCAGAAGCTGGCCGCCATTCACCAGGCTGGCATGGAACTGGCCGATCTGACGCCCGACGAACTGTTCCAAATGGCCGTCCCCGACCGGATCGAACTGCTCAAGTCGAACATCCTCCATTACACCAAGGATCTGCTCCACTTCGAGATGGTCGAGGTCCGATTGCTGGATCAGAAGACCGGTCGGTTGGAGCCGTTGTTGTCGACGGGGATGGACCCGGAGGTGGCGGATCGCGTCCTCTATGCCCAGCCGCAAAACAACGGCGTGACCGGCTTCGTGGCGGCCACCGGCAAGAGCTACCTCTGCGAAGACACCACCGAGGGCCCGCTCTACTTGGCCGGCGCCCGCGAGGCCAAGAGCTCGCTGACCGTGCCACTGATGCTGCACGACGAGGTGATCGGCACGTTCAACGTGGAGAGCCCCCAGCCGAGGGCCTTCACCGAGAGCGACCTGCAGTTCCTTGAAATCTTCAGTCGTGAGGTAGCCGTTGCCCTGAACACGCTCGAGTTGTTGGTTGCCGAGAAAGCGGGTGCGGCGGCCGAAAGTATCGAGGCGATCCACAGCGCCGTCGCGTTGCCGGTCGACGAGATCCTCAACGAGGCGGTCAACGTGATGGAGGGGTATATCGGGCACGAGCCGGAAGTCGTCGCACGGTTGCAGCGGATTCTGCGCAACGCGCGGGACATCAAGCGGGTGATCCAGACGGTCGGCCAGAAGATGGCCCCCACGCAGGCCCATCCGCCCACGGCACAGGTCGAAGAACGCCCCGTGCTGAAAAACCGCCGGGTGCTGGTGGCCGATGCCGACGAACACGTCCGCAGCGCCGCCCACGACCTGCTGGAACGCTATGGCTGCGTGATCGAAACCGCCCATCACGGCGCCGAGGCCGTTTACATGGTCCGCGGCATGACCGACGGGGGCTACGACGTCATCATCGCCGACATCCGCCTACCCGACATGAACGGCTACGAATTCATGCTCAAGCTCCGAGAGATCATGGACCCG
>JAUWWA010000303.1 GCA_030617125.1 Pirellulales bacterium
CTTCACTCTATACGACCCTGCTACTGGCGAAGCGGTCCATCAGTGGTCGGGACCGCCCGGGCTGCAAACGGCGGCGTTTAGCCGCGATGGCCGCTTCGTCGTCACCGGCCGCCAAGACGGCAAAGTCGCGCTTTGGAATTGGGTGGCAGGGGCACGGGTGAAGGAGTATGTGGGGCATAGCGACACTGTGTACTCGGTCGAGGCCAGCGCCGGCGGCGGCTATATCGTCAGTGGATCGGCAGACGGAAGCATTCGCCTGTGGGAGCGCGACAGCGGTAACCAACTCGCCAGGATCTACGTCCTGCGGACAAGCGGCGACTGGCTGGTGGTCACGCCCGATGGCCGAATCGACGGTTCGCCCGGGGGGCTGAAGCATGTCGGCTACCGGGTTGGGGAGCTTGAAGTGGCGCCCATCGACGCGATCCTCGGCACGGTTCGGGTCCCCGCCCTGCTGAGCGAGGTTTGGGAAGAAAAGCCCGTCGGCGCGACGGTGGCGGCCAAGCCGCCGGCCGTAAGGATCGTCTCGCCGGCGGCCGAGAACGTCTCGACGCCGGAGATCACTGTCGAGGTCGAGGCGATCGACCAAGGGGGCGGCGTTGCAGGCTTGACGCTACTGCACAACGAAAAGCCTGTCGAATCCGCTGTGGAAGCCCAGCGGGACGGAAACACTTATCGCCGCGCTGTCCGTATCCGCCTGTCGGACGGCGATAATCGTCTAAAGGCGATTGCCGGCACGGTCGACGGTTCGGCCGAAAGCGAATCGGACGCGGCGGTCGTGCGCTACGTGGAACCGCAGGCTCAGGAGTCCGCGGCCCGAGACACTTGCATTCTCCAGTTCAAGCTTCCGCCGGGAGCGGCGCTAACCGTCGACGGACGCGATTACGGCCAGAAGCGGGAGTTTACCTACCGATCCCTCCAGCCCGGCCGGCGTTATGACCGGAATGTGGTGGTTCGCTTCGCCGATGGCAGTACGGAAAACCGCATCGTCACAATCGAGGGCGGTCAACGGGTCCAGGTGGTCATGACCAGCCCGAACGTTTCGTTGCCCGAATTGGTTGTCCAGACCGGCCACCGCGACACCGTTGTGTCGCTGCAATTCGGCCCGGACGGAAAATATCTCATGAGCGGCTCGAGCGACGGGCAAGCCATCCTGTGGGAAATGTCCACGGGCAGGAGTCTGCGCGTGTTCGGCGTTCGCGGCAAGAGGATCCTGAACGCAGTCGCGCTGAGCCCTACCGGGCGATATGCGCTGACCGGCTACGACGACGGTCAGCTGATCGTCCGGGACATTTACACAGGGAAGGAAATCCGACAGTTCTCGGCTGATGGCCGTCGCGTCAACGCGGCAACGTTTATGCCAGCCGACCGTTTCGCCATCGGCAACTGGAACAATGCGGCGTACGTGGTCGACGTGGACACGGGACAGACCGTGCGTACATTCTCGGGCCTGAAAGGAACGATTCAGTCACTGAGCATCAGCCGCGATGGCCGCCGCATGGTTACCGGCGGTTGGGCGACGAAGGCAAAAAAAGAGAAGGACTGGTACGGCGAGCTCGTCCTATGGGACGTGGCCTCGGGGCGACGACTCGGTGAGCTCCAGGGACACACCCGCCAAATCGAGTGCGTCGCCATGAGTCCCGATGGGAAGCTCGTGGTCAGCACTTCCGGCCATCGCAAAGAGAAGGTTTACCTGTGGGACGCCACAACGTGTGAGCGCCTGCACGCGTTGGTCCCGGAGGATGACGATAAGGAAGTTCGCGTCGTCGCGTTCAGCCCCGACGGCAAGCGTGTGTTCGGCGGTTCCGATGGAGTCCAGGTTTGGGACCCTGTCACGGGCGATCTGGTCAACAGGTTTGACCTGGAGTGGGGGGTCTATGCACTTGCCTGTAGCCCGGATGGGAAATGGATCGCCGTCGGTGGATTCGACGGCCGCATCGCCATCCTCGACGCGACGAGCGGCGAACCGCAGCACGCGTTTGAAAGAGGCCAGGATGTCGTTCACGCGGTCGCGTTCACGCCTGATGGCCGACAAATCGTCACCGGCGTCGCCGGAAAACTGGCTCATCTTTGGGATGTTGCCAGCGGCGTAAGACTCCACACATTCCGGCCAGAGGACAGTTTTCGGACGCTGCAATTCAGCCCGGACGGGCAACTGTTGTTGATGGGCGGCGGCCTCTCCGAAAGGGCCGTCGTTTGGGATCGCCTGTCCTTCAAACCGAAGTATGCCACGGCCTCGAGTCACTCTGATGACGTAAACTGCGATGCGTTCTCACCGGATGGCAAGCTTCTCGTGACAGCCGGCATGTCCGATGACCCCAGACTGATCCTCTGGAAACGGGACAGCGGCGAACAACTACGGCAGTTCGCCGGACACAGCAATGGTATTCGCAGCGTCGTCTTCAGTCCCGATAGCCGCTGGCTGTTGTCCGCCTCCAACGACGATACGGCCATCTTGTGGGACGTCGAAACCGGCCGGCAGCTGCACAAGTTCGGCGGGCAGGAGGATTACTGTCGAGTGGCGGACTTCAGTCCAGATGGCCGTTGGATCCTTACAGGCTACGGCGGCGCAGCGATATGGGATGCGGCGACCGGGACGAAAACTCTCACGCTCGAGACAGATGGGGCAGTGAACTGCGTGGCGTTCAGCCCCCGCGGGTACGCACTGTCCAGCGACCGCGAAGGCCAAGACATCAAGCTGTGGGACGTCCCCAGCGGAAAGCTCTTGAGGACGTTTTCCGGCCACGCTGGGGAGATCCGCTCCATCTCGGTGCGCCCCGACGGACGGCTGTTGCTCACCGGATCGGCAGACGGCACGGCCCGATTGTGGGACATGGCGACCGGCGATGAATTGGCTCAACTGAGGTCTCTGGACGATCACCGGGAGTGGTTGGCGGTCACTCCCCAGGGACTTTACGACGGATCTGACAAAGGGCGGGAACTTATCGCTTTCCGCCGCGGCCACCAACTCGAGACGGAACAGATTGCCGCGCTCTACCGGAAAGGACTGCTCGGCCAACTGTGGCGCGGCGAGCGGCCGCAGCCGGACGCCTCGTTCATCCACCGCGGCACGCCACCCGTCGTGCGAATCGCCTCGCATACAACCGGGCTGGTCACCACATCGAATGTCGAACTCCAGATCGAAGTGGTCGATCAAGGCGGCGGAACGGGCGAGTTGGTCGTGGAACACAATGGGGCGCTGCTGGATGGCACGCTCGTTCAGCAAGCCTCGGCAGTTTCACAATTCTCGGTTGGACTTGGCGTGGTCGAGGGTATTAACCATCTGTCGGCAAAGGCAGTTCAACCGCAAGGGTTGTGGGAGGCCGCGGCTGCGGAGATCGTGCTTTTCTATGAACCGCCTCTACCGCCCAAGCCTGCAACCGACGTCGTCGCAGCCGACACTTGCGTGTTGGAGCTGATTCTGCCGGCGGAGGCGACCGTGGAGGTTGACGGCCGTGACTACGCCAAACGGCGCAAGCTCACGTTCGCCCCGCTGCAGTCGGGGCGCCAATACGTCTCGCAAGTAAAGGCCCGCTTTCCGGGGGGGCGAGGAATCTCGCCGTGTCTCTCTACAGGGCGGCCGAAATATTCGGTTGGCCCTCCGGCCGCCTACCGCGGAGATGCCCGAGCTGTTGCTTCAGACGGCCCATTCCGAAAACGTAACGAGCATCGCTTTCAGCCGCGACGGTCGTTACTGTCTCACTAGCTCCGATGACCGCTCAGCGATCCTCTGGGATGCCGC
>JAUWWA010000062.1 GCA_030617125.1 Pirellulales bacterium
ACAGCGATTTCTCGGGCCCCCGCCCTTGACCGCGCGACACGATCGCAAAGAGGCGTTCGCCGTCGATTTCGTGTCGCCCATCCGGCAGTTGGGCCACGTCCGCACGACGCAGGAATGCGAAGCCGCCGGCAAACCCCGCGTGCAGGGGGCAGTAACGATCGGCGTTCTGAAGATAGTCGATGAGCATGATCGATCCTCCGCCTTCTGAGAACATCACTATACCACACAACTCAAAGGCGAGTACCGCAACGGGCGTGCGTTCTCTGATGCGGCCGGGTCGCGTGAGCAAGAATACGGTTGAATCTTGGGACTCCCCGGCGCCGCATAAGTCAATGGTGACTGCTCCAGCGAATGGTGTCTGAGTTGTTCCTCGCGCAAGCTAAGTCTGTACGCCGTTTAGGTTGCAGACCGTGGCGTCAGCCGAACTTAGCGTACAGTTTTTCGGCCGGTTTGGTGAGCACCTTGTTCGTTGAAACGCCCGAGGCCAATCTCGCTGCGGGCATGCAGCATCTCAACGGCAGCGGCTAGCCCGGACCACCGAAGGGATCAGAGGACGGAGGCGGCTTGGCGGGCTTCTTGTCGCTTCGCGACCCCGACTCACGAACTGGAGTTTTCGGGGCCGCCTGCGTACTGCGCCCACGGAACGCATCGACACGGCTTGTGCGATAACCATACTCGGCTCGCTCCGGACTGGTGACCAGGATGCCGTACGGGCGGACGACAAAGCGAATGTCAGAATATCTGTCTTCAATGAACTGCAACGCATCGGCCAGGCGGACACCTGTCAGGTTGACAGTCAGGGGTATATCAGGGCCAGCGCCTACCTCCTCCAGCGCCCCAATATCGAGCACAATCTCGATCTGGTGCTTGTCCTTCAGGAAGTCGACCACGTCCCGCAACGGAGTCTCGATGAACTCCATCCGCGTCGGCTCGTCTAAGGCCTTGCGAATCTTCTCAACGGCCGGGCTGCGGGGTTGTGCGTTGGGGGTGGCGCCGGTGGAACGCCCTATCCATGGAACTCTTCCGGGTCCTCCCACTGACGCCCCGACGAATCCCCGGGGACGAGTGGGAAGGCCGACTTGTGTGCCTAGCAGGGGCAACTCGTTCTCGATCTGGGCCAGTCGGGCCCGGGCGGCAACGTACCCTCGAACGAGTTTTTCGTCCTTGGGATTCTTGCGGACCTGCGGTTCCAAGTGCTCGACGGTCCGCTTGGCGACTTCCCATTGGGCACGGGTGTTGATCACGTGCCGGGAGACGTCCATCCGGATCCGCTCCAGTTGCGCTTGGGCCTGCGTAAGTTTGGCCCGGGCCGACACTACATTCGGATCGATCTCCAGCATCCTGGCCACCAATTCCTCCAGCCCGGGCATGTCCCGGCCGACGGGACCGGTGCTAAGCGCCAGCTCGAGCATCACGGCGGAGGGAAGTTCATCGAGTCTCCTCCCGGCACGCAAGACCATGGCCCTCCTGGGCTGGTCAAAATCGCGGCCGCCAAAAGAGGGAAAGAGATCGCCCATGACGGGCTGCGGCGCGTCGAATGGGTCGGTCTTCCTTGGTCTCTTCGCCTGGGCAAAGGCGAGTTGTCCGCCGAGCAACAGCCCGGCCATGGCCGCCAAGAGGGCCAGTTTTGCCGGTGCCCGGAAGGCGACAGTCCCATTTCCGCTGCGCGAAAATCGGGACAGTCCCGCTGTGGCCGGGCTAAGTACTTGAGTTCTCATCTCGGTTCTCCTTTTTAATCCGCTCTTGTTTGAGGGCCATCAACAGCCAACTGTCCGTGTCCGGCGAGATCGCCAGTTCTTCGGGCGTGGCCACGTCCAAGGCCCGGTTGCCGAAACGTATTGCCTTTAGTACGTCTTTCCTGCGATAAAGCTGTAGGTCGCTGGCCCGACAGAGGATCTCGAAACGGGATCGCTTGGGCCGATCCGCCCGGGCGAGCTTCGCCGTCGAGGGTTGGGGCGCCGGGCGTGTGGCCGGCGGTTTCACAACCTTGACGTCGGGTGTCGGCGCCGGGGCGGGCGCGTGTTGTGCGGCAAGCTGCTGCCGGGACCCCGGGCCGGCGGTCCAGATGTGTCTGGTCTCCGCGCCCTCCAGGTAGCAGCCCGCCAGGGCCGCGGCCAGCGCCGCCGACTTCACTCGCCGCCGCCGCCGGATCACCCGGCTCGTCTGCTGGAGGATCGCCTGCCGCAACGGGCCGTAGTCGCCGCGGGGGCGGCCGAGGGCCTCGAGCAGGTCCGGTTCGGGAGCGTGTGACGGGGACATGATTGCCTCGGGTTCAGCCTACGTATCGGGTTTTCCGTTTTGTTCTCGATAAAGCTGCTGAAACGTCCGTCGGGCGCGGCTCAGCAGCGACTCGATCGCCTTGGCCGTTTTGTCTTCCAACTCGGCGATCCGGACCACCGAGAGACCGTCGAGGTATTTTGCCCGCAGCACCGACTCGTAATGCTCGGGCAACGCGGCGAGTGTCCGAGCGATCTGTCGTGCGTGCAGCGCGCCGTTCTCGATCGCGCCGGCTTGCAAAGTCTCGACGTCGACCGTTTCCAGGCGGCGCCGGTGGTTCTTCTCTTTGCGAAACCGGTTGCGCAACACGTTGGCGGCGATTCCCCGCAGCCAGACGGAAAAGGGGCCTCGGTTGGGGTCGAATTGTCGCAACCGCCGCACGGCCCACAGCCAGGTCTCCTGGATGATCTCATCAGTCCCGTCCTGCATGCCGGCGCACCGCCAGTGTACGTAGGCGTACAGGTCGTCGAACGACTCTTCGTACCAAGTCCGCCACGCCTGCTCATCCCCTCCCAGCACCGCCATGCGCAGCAACTGGTCTCTCTGGACGCGGTCGCCGGAGTCCATACGTGTGTCTCGGCCAAGCTCTAGGAGGTGCCTCTTCCCATAATACTATTGTCCGATTGCTTCAAAATCCTTCGCGGAATTTGGCCGCAAGGCCAAGAAACCCAACCGAACGGCAACTCCTTACGGATAGAAAATTTGATCCCCACTGTAACCCTGACTCTACCATGACGGGGGGCACACGGCAATGATTTGCTGCGTTTTCCCGACATTTGGCCATGGTCTTGTCGTCGGATTGAAGGCTACCAGTCCCAGAAACTCGTCCGAAGAATCAGAATCTTGTTTACCCGCAGGCGGCGGGGTAAATGAGACACGCCCCGTAAGCCATGCGTCCATGCTTAAGGGGGTACGATCAGGTCCACTGCGACGGTTCCGTCGATGAATGATTGAGCACAGCTCCATGGACCGAACGTCTTCACTGGCGGTTCTTATAATGTCGGCCTTTTCAGTCCCAGTCTCATGATGCGCGAGGCCAAAGTGGTGGGCTTGATACCGAGCAACTCGGCCGCTCCGCCGGGACCGTAGATCTTCCAGCCGGTGCGACTGAGGGCGCCAAGAATGTTTTCCCGCTCGCGGCGTTTCATTTCTGCATCGGAAAGGACTTCTGCCGTGGCGGCATCTTGCGCGACGGGGGCCGCCGGCGCGAGCTGTTGCCGGTTATCGTTGGCCGAGAGATCGAAGCGGAGCGCGCCCGATCGTGAGGTAATCACGGCGCGCTCGATGACGTTCTGCAGTTCTCGCACGTTGCCCGGCCATTGGTATCGCTGCAACTGGAGGATGTCGGCCCGCGTCAGGCGGGGCCGTGGACGATTGAATCGGACGGCCGCCTGCTCGACGAAGTGGGCTGCCAATAAGGGGACGTCTTCCGGACGACGCAGCGGCGCGTCACTTCCTCTCCGACCCGCTCGAACTCTCCCTCCTGCAAAACCCGAAGCAGCTTGCCCTGTAGCGGCAGCGGTATCTCTCCCACCTCGTCGAGAAACAAGGTTCCGCCGTCGGCCAATTCAAAACGTCCTGAGCGGTCCTTCACCGCCCCGGTAAACGCCCCTGTCACGTGCCCGAAGAACTCACTCTCGTAGAGTTCCCTAGGCACCGAGGCGCAACTGACCTTGATCATAGGCCGGTCCCGGCGAGAACTCCGCTCATGGATTTCTCGGGCCACCAACTCCTTGCCCGTGCCCGATTCGCCCAGGATCAACACGCTGGCGTCGGTCGGCGCGACCAGTTCGACTTGCCGGAGCACGTTCCTGAGCGCCGCACTGCGGCCGACGATGTCGCCGAACGCGCGTGCCTCGCGGACCTCCTCGCGCAAGTAGTCGCGTTCCAGTTCGATCTGGTTCCTGAGCCGTTCAATTTTCTCGAAGGCCCGGGCGTTGACGATCGCAGTGGCCGCGTGGTCAGCGATGATCCGTAGCCAGACCATCCCTTCGGGTCGAGGTCGAGTCCGCAGGAAGACAACCATAGCCCCCAAAACCTCACCTTGGCACACCAGGGGTTGACCGCCATAACCGCAAATGCCTTCGTTCTGGGCCCAGTCAGGACGTGTAATCCACTGGGGGTCGCCGTCGAAATCCGTCATCAGCACGGGCTCACCCGTGGCTGCTATCCGCCCGACGATGCCACCGCCCATCGGGAAGCGGCGAAAATCGCCGCTCAGACGACTCCAATCGGCCCCTTTTGTCCGCGGGTTGCCGGTGCTGGCAACCAGGTGAAGGCACGTGGATTGGTCGTAGCACTCCTCTTCCATGCAAGGAGGGCAGGTGCCGCACACGTCTCCCGGTGCGATCAGCCAGATGCGCGCCAACGCCACGTGCGGTCGCGCGGCAAGCTGCTGGACGATCATCCGCAGCACGTCGTCGACCGATCGCTCCTGCGCCATGTCCAGCAGGAGGGTTCCTGCAAGGTTCGGTGGACCGGTTTGTGCGGCAAAATCCTGAACGGGTTCTCCGCGGTGCTGGGTTCAGCCGCCTCACCGAGGACGAGCGGCAGCGCGTCATCGATGCGGCGCGCCCCTTGGCCGGGGCCGGCAGTAGCCCGAGCGAAGTGACCAAGCGTCTGGCTCGCAAGACCGGCCGTTGCGGGGCTACCATCCGCACGGTTTTGAGACGATTCGACCGTGAGCATCCGGAAACAGCGATTTTTCCAGACCATTTTTGGCCGCTGCGAGAAGAAACCAAGTGGAGGATGTTCCGGCTGTGCCGTCAGGGGGAATCCGTGGAGGAGTTGGCCAAGCGATTCGTGACCCCGGGACAGGACTTCTACGATTTGGTCAGTGATGGAAACATGACATTGATGCGGGCGGTAGAGAGGTTTGACTTCGCCCGGGGAAACAAGTTCAGCACCTACGCAACTTGGGCTATCATCAAGAACTTCGCTCGGTCGATACCAAACGAGTTCCGGCGCCGCCACCGCTTCCGCACCGGCCACGACAAGACGCTACTGGCCACGGAAGACCGCCGAAACGACGAAAACGAGCAAGAAGCGGCGCAGTTGCAGCGCGAGAGCCGGGTGAAAAGAATCCTCAGCTTTAACAAGGCACTGGGCGGCGGAGTTCTTTCGGCCGAACTGCGCGAGCAGATCGCCTCGGCGGTCGCCGAAGCCAACCACTGCGACTATTGCCTGGCCGTCCACTGCGCAATTGGGCAATCCATCGGCCTGAGCCAGGACGCAATCGCCGACAGCCGTCAGCCATCGGAGGGGTCTGATAGCCGCTGACAAGTCCTCCGGCTTTTGATGCCTGGAGTGAAGCGAGGAAATACCCATGCGAGTACTCTGGATCGTGACAGTGGCGACACTCGGCATTGTCGGCGCCGCAGCCGTTGTTCTGGCCGGGTCGAAAGTGTATCTGGGCAAGGGGCATTCCGCCAATCAGCTTGTCGCGCTCGACCGGATCGACCACAGCGGGTGGGACCGGCTGTTGAAGAAGTACGTTGACGGTGATGGATTCGTCAACTACGCGACCTGGAAACGATCGCCGGCCGACTTGACCGCGCTCGACGCCTATCTCGATGCCCTGGGCCGCGGCAATCCCCAAATCGAAACCTCGCAGGAAGCCAGGCTCGCCTTCTGGATCAACGCCTACAACGCCGTTACAATCCGAGGCATCTTGCGGGAATACCCGACCGGGAGCATCCGCAACCACACGGCGAAATTGTACGGCTACAACATCTGGAAAGACCTGCTGCTTCGGGTCGGCAACGGCACGTATTCACTCAATGCGATGGAACACGAAATCCTGCGAAAGCTGGGCGAGCCGCGAATTCACTTCGCCATCGTCTGCGCGTCGATCGCCTGTCCCCGGCTGTTGAACGAAGCGTACGTCGCCGAGCGGCTCGAATCACAATTGGCCGCCAACACGAAGGACTTCTTCTCGCGTAAGAAGCACTTTCAGCCCGACGTTCGGCGGCGGGTGGTCTACGTCTCTGCGATCCTGAAGTGGTTCAGCAGCGACTTCGGGCCGACCCCGCAGCACGGGCTGATCGCACTGGCCGACTATCTCCCCAGCGATGCGGCACGCCGCCTGGTCGAACAGGGCGACTTCTCGGTACGCTACCTCGACTACGACTGGGGGCTGAACGAACCATGAAAGCTCCGACGACATGGCGAATAGTCGGTGTAGCCTTGCTCGTAGTGGCCATCGGTGCGAGTCTCGCCTTCTTGCCGGCCAAGGAATACCTCACGAACTTCCTTGACTGGGTCCGGGGCATGGGAGCCTGGGCGCCGGTACTCCTGGCGGCCGTCTACGTGGTGGCCTGTGTGATGTTTATTCCCGGATCGATTCTTACGCTGGGAGCCGGCTTCCTCTTCGGGGTCATTCTGGGAACCGTGACGGTCTCGATCGGGAGCGTGCTGGGTGCGACCGCGGCGTTTCTGGTTGGGCGCACCGTGGCCAGGAGGTGGATTGAGCGGAAAACTGCTATATCTCCCAAGTTCCAGGCCATCGATCACGCCGTCGGCCGCCAGGGCTTCAAGATCGTCCTGCTCACGCGACTCTCGCCGGTCTTCCCGTTCAATCTGCTCAATTACGCGTTCGGACTGACCAGGGTGTCGCTACGCGACTATTTCCTGGCATCCTGGATCGGCATGCTTCCGGGAACGATCATGTACGTCTATCTTGGATCGGCGGCCAAGAGCCTGACCGATCTGGCGACCGGACAGGTCGAAGGCGGCCCCGCCCGGCAGGCGTTGTTCGTCATCGGCCTGATCGTGACGATCGTCGTGACGGTTTTTGTTACGCGGATTGCCAGAAAGGCCTTGCGTGAAGCGGTTCCGGATACTGCGGCGGATCCGCCGACGATCACATCGGGAGGCGCCCATGCCTGAGGTAATCGAAATCTCGCCCGACGACGTCCACAACCAAACGCTGGTCAGCCACGTGCATCCGGAGAACTGGGTGAATCCCGAGCCGGCGTCGCGATACAACCTGGTGGTGATCGGAGCCGGCACGGCGGGTCTGGTCGCCGCCGCCGGAGCAGCCGGGCTGGGAGCCCGCGTGGCGTTGGTCGAAAAGCACCTGATGGGGGGAGATTGCCTGAACGTTGGTTGCGTCCCGTCGAAGGCCCTCATCCGATCCGCCCGAGCCTGGGCCGATGTTCGCGATGCGGGCCATTTCGGCGTGGATATCCCACCAGGCGCCGCGGTCGACTTCCCCGCCGTCATGCGGCGCATGCGTTGCTTGCGCGCCCAAATCAGCCCCAACGACTCGGCTGCCCGATTCAACGGCCTCGGCGTCGACGTCTTCCTCGGCGAGGGACGGTTCGCCGGGCCCGACGCAATGGAAGTGGACGGCTTGAGGCTCCGCTTCAAGAAAGCAGTCATCGCTACCGGCGCGCGAGCAGCCAGCCCACCAATCCCAGGACTGGCCGAGGCGGGGGCACTCACCAACGAGACGATATTTGACCTGACCGAACTCCCGCCGCGATTGGCCGTGATTGGCGCCGGTCCAATCGGTTGCGAACTATCACAGGCCTTCGTCCGATTCGGTTCGCAAGTCACTCTCCTGGAGGCAGGGCGGGGGATCCTGCCGCGCGAAGATCGCGATGCCGCCAAGTTCGTGGAGCAGTCGATCGTGCACGACGGCGTCCGGTTCATCCCGGGGTGCAAGATCGGCAACGTCGAGAGCCAAGCCGGTGAGAAGGTCCTCCACTTCCAGTG
>JAUWWA010000157.1 GCA_030617125.1 Pirellulales bacterium
GCGAGATCACCGTGGCCAACTTGCTTCGGCAAACGGGCTACGAAACCTGTCTCGTCGGCAAGTGGCACTGCAACGGCAAGTTCAACTCCGCCGACCAGCCACAGCCCGGCGATCACGGGTTCGACCACTGGTTCGCCACGCACAACAACGCCTCGCCGACGCATCATAACCCGGTCAATTTCGTGCGAAACGGCGAACAGGTCGGCCGCATTGAAGGTTATTCGTGCCAGATTGTGGCGGACGAAGCGATCCACTGGCTGAGAATCGTCCGGGACCGCGAAAAACCGTTCTTTCAATTCGTCTGTTTTCACGAGCCGCACGAGCCGATCGCATCGCCGGCGGAATTGGTCGAGCAATACCCCTTGGCAACCAGGCCCGGCGAAGCGCTTTATTATGCCAATGTGGCGAACATGGACCGCGCTGTCGGCCGGCTGATGCACGCGCTCGACGAGCTTGAACTCTCCGGCGAGACGCTGGTCTTCTTCACCTCGGACAACGGCCCCGAAACACTCAACCGCTACGGCGGCGCATGGCGCAGCCACGGTTCGCCGGGGCCGTTGCGAGGGATGAAGTTGCACCTGTACGAAGGCGGCATCCGCGTGCCGGGGATCATCCGCTTTCCCGGCCATACAAAACCGGGACAGGTCGTCGATGAGCCGGTATGCGCGCTCGACATTCTGCCCACGTTTTGCCGGCTTGCCGGTGTCGATCCGCCGAACGACCGCACCCTGGATGGCGCGAGTTTTCTGCCGCTTTTCCAGCGCAAGCCGATCCCGCGGCGCGTGCCGCTGTACTGGCATTACTTCCGTTCCATCGGCAAACCGAAGGCGGCGATGCGCGTCGGCGACTGGATGATCCTTGGCCACTGGGACAGCCCGCAACTCAAATCGGGCGCCGGCCTTCGTCCCGGCGACGTGAAGACGATCAAATCGGCGAAACTCGCCGGCTTCGAACTGTACCATCTGCGCGACGATCCGGCCCAACAGCGCGACTTGGCGGCTGAGCGGCCGGAGCGGCTCAAAGAACTCTCATCAATGCTCGTCAAGAAATACTCGGAAGTTCAGACCGCGGGCCGCCAGTGGGATGTCCCGCCGAGAAAAAAGAGCCGATAACGTCTCGACCGGACATTCCTGCTATTCAGACATGAATGGCGGCGTCACGTGCTTCGGCAGTGAATAAAATCTCGCATGCGACGCGCAACACGCGAACTTAGGAGATAGAGCCATGCAACGAAACACGCAAATGCACCTACTGTGGCACGTGGTGATTGGATGGGCTGGGGTGACCCTCGCGTGCGGCCGTATGATGGACGGAACCGCAATCGTCGAGGCATCCGAAGGTATGCCGGCCAAGCAGATCCTCGAGTCGGCCGGCATCAAGGGTGGCCTGTTCATCCATCTGGGATGCGGCGACGGCCGGCTGACTGCGGCGCTGCGTCAGGGCAACGGTTGTCTGGTGCAAGGATTGGACCGCAATGCACGGAACGTGGAGGCGGCGAGACGACACGTGCAGTCGCTCGGCATCTACGGCCAGGTCACGGTCGACCGCTTGACGAGTGACCGTCTGCCGTACATCGACAATCTGGTCAACCTCGTCGTGGCTGAAGACGTTGGAGAATTAGCCATGGACGAGGTGATGCGAGTGCTCTGTCCGAACGGCGTGGCGTACTTGAAACGCGGCGGGGAGTGGACGAAAGCCGTCAAGCCGCGACCGGGCGACATCGACGAGTGGACCCACTACTTGCACGATGCCACCAATAACGCGGTGGCGCACGACGCCGTCGGCCCGCCACGCCGGCTCCAGTGGGTCGGCAGCCCGCGCTGGGCGCGGCACCACGACAACATGTCGAGTGTCAGCGCGGTCGTCTCTTCCCAAGGGCGGGTGTTCACCATCTTCGACGAAGGGTCCGGCGCGTCGATCTTCCTGCCGTCGAAATGGGCCCTGATTGCGCGCGACGCCTTCAACGGCTGCATTCTCTGGAAGCGACCGATTCCAAAGTGGCACACCCGGCTCTGGCCGCTGAAGAGCGGGCCGGCGCAACTCGCGCGCCGGCTGGTGGCCGCCGGCGACACCGTGTCCGCCGTGCTGGGCATCGATGCTCCGCTGTCTGCCCTGGACGCCGCAACGGGCGAGACGATCCGCACCTATGAAGGCACCAACGCCACCGAAGAAATCATCTACGCCGACGGGGTCCTGTTTGCCATTGTCCGGCCGGAAGGCGTCGAGTCGAAGATGCACTTAGACGCGTATAAAAGCCTCGGGGCTATTCGCAGGCACCGTAGAAGCTGGCGGTGGCAAGAGGAGGAGCCGAGGCTGATTCTCGCCCTGAGAGCCGAGAGTGGTGAAGTGCTGTGGCGAGCGCGAATGCCCGTGGCCCAGGCCACCCTGGCGGTGGACGACCACAGCACGTACTTCTACGACGGCGAGAAGGTCGTGTGCCTGCATCGAGGAAGCGGCGAACTGCGGTGGAAGTCCGATCCGGTGGCTAGCCGACCTTTGGATCACACCGGCTATATGCCCAATCTGGTCGTCTACGAAGATGTGGTCTTGTTCGCCGGCGGTGATCGAACTACGACTGCCCTGTCGGCCGAGACCGGGCAAACGATCTGGACTGCCGAGCACCATCGTGGCGGTCACAATTCGCCCGAGGACTTGCTCGTGGTCGGTGGCCTGGTGTGGTCGGCCAAGATCGCCGGACCCGCCGACTCGGGCGTGTGGACGGGACGAGACCTCGAGACGGGCGAAGTCAAGAAAGAGTTTCTGCCGGACGTACAAACCTATTGGTTCCACCACCGTTGTTACCGAGCCAAGGCGACCGACAAATACCTGCTGCCGTCGCGCACCGGGATTGAGTTTGTGGACTTCAACAAACAGACCTGGGAGATCCATCACTGGGTACGGGGTGCGTGCCTTTACGGCATCATGCCCTGCAATGGGCTGATCTACGCCCCGCAGCATCCCTGTGCGTGCTATCCCGAGGCGAAACTCGACGGCTTCAACGCCTTAGCACCCGCCTCGAAAGGACCGCGGATTTCCCGGCAGGCAGCGGCCGAAGAACGTTTGGAGCGCGGGTCGGCATATGGCGAGATGGAAACCGGTTCGTCGGCTGATCCGGCCGACTGGCCCACGTATCGCCATGATGCGTCTCGCAGCGGCCGGACCGAAACGGCCGTCCCGGTCGAGCTGCAACAGGCCTGGAAGACCGATTTCGGCGAAAAGCTCAGTAGCGTGGTGGTCGCAGACGGCAAGCTTTTCGTCGCCTCAGTTGATACGCATACGATCCATGCCCTCGATTCGCACAGCGGCGTGAAGCTCTGGAGCTACACGGCCGGCGGACGGGTCGATTCACCGCCGACCATTTACGGAGGTCTGGCGCTGTTCGGCTCGGCCGACGGGTACGTCTATTGTTTGCGGGCTTCCGACGGCACGTTGGTCTGGCGGTTCCGCGCGGCCCCGATCGACCAACGTCTGGTGGCGTTCGAGCAAATCGAGAGCGTCTGGCCAGTCCACGGCAGCGTGCTGGTTCAAGACGACGTGCTGTATTTCGCCGTCGGTAGAAACATGTTCCTGGATGACGGGATCTGGTTGTATCGACTGGAACCGCGGACCGGCAAGGTGCTTTCCGTCACCCACATGGATCACCGCCACCCCGACTCGGGCGAGAATCTTCAGGTCAACGTTCAGATCCTCAACATGCCGGTCGCCAAACCCGACATCCTCTCGAGTGACGGCAGTTGCGTGTACATGAAGTCGCAGGCATTCGACCTGCAAGGCAATCGCCAGGCCCTCGGCCCGCACTCGGGCGAGGCGGCTGTGCAGGGCGGGGTCCAGCGCGGCGACGAGGCTCACCTATTCTGCCCGTCGGGCTTCGTAGACGATGCGTTCTGGCACCGAACGTACTGGGTCTATGGGCGGAGCTTCGCCGGTGGGGCCGCCGGCTACTCGCAGGCCGGCAAGTTCGCTCCTTCGGGGCGCATCCTGGTGTTCGACGATGACACAGTCTACGGCTACGGGCGCAAGCCGAAGTATTACCGCTGGACGACCCCCATCGAACATCATCTCTGGGCTGCCGACAAGGAGGCCCCGGACGTACCCAAGCCGGCGCCCACGGGGCAGCGAGGTTTTCACGTCATGCACCACTGGTCGCAGGAATTGCCGCTGGCGGTTTGAGCCATGGTCCAGGCGGGAGACACACTGTTTATCGCCGGCCCACCCGACGTCCTCGACGAAGAACACGCCGCCCGAAGACTCGGCACTTCGGAAATCCAGGCCAAACTGGCTGAGCAGGACGCTGCTCTCATGGGTCGACGCGGAGGCTTACTCTGGGCCGTGTCGACCAAGGACGGTGCCGAGCTCGGTGAAGTGCGACTCAGTGCACCGCCTGCATGGGACGGTATGGCCGCCGCGGGCGGGCGCCTGTATCTCACCACCGTTGACGGCAACGTTCTGTGCCTTCGCGGCCGGTGATCGCTTCGGTTACGGCTCAGACGCAGAACCCGGAGCTCGTGCTGTGTTCCGAATCGAAGAAACGGCGGACGCTGCAAGCCAGCGGTTTTCCGCCATTTTCGAGGTTTCCAAAGCCGCGGCCGGCCACCGCCCGCGGGGGGTGGATCGATGTGGCGTCAGCGACGGCATGAAATGCCGGTCACGGAGATTTGGGTGAAAAAGCCATATATGGCGGATATTCCTTTCAGATAATCGAGTCAGATAATCGAGGAAATGATCAGATAATGAAGAAAATGACCGATTCCCAGCGGGGCGTTCGCATCGTTTCGGACTTGCGTAAGGACAAATCTCGTGAGATCGCCTGCCCATTGGCTTGCACGCCGCTACGCGGAAATGCGTATCGCCGGACGAAAGGCACGGCTGGAGGCCGAAATCTCGCATGTGTTCGACTCGGACGTGCGTTTGGAGTTGACCGGCGGCGGCGGGAGAGACTCAATCTACTATGCGATGGCCGACAGGCGGCAGGTCGGTGTGGTCCGACTGATCAATCCGTTCAAGCGACGACCGTCCACTAAGAAACAACCACTTGGCCCCAGCAACCTCTGGTGGGCTTTGGCGGCCGATCGGCGATTGAACCGCGAATGGGACATCTACGGCCGCCTCGCGCCGAAGAAACTCACACCCGCCCCCGTGTGGCGGACCCACGACGCGATCATGTGCACGTATTTCGACGGCCAATCGGTTTCCAAGAGGCTAGCGGCCAAACGACGCTGCTACTGGGACCTCATGGGATTGGTCTTGCTTAGCTTGCGACGCCTGCACGACCACGGCGCTACACACATGGACGCCAAGGTTGAGAACATCCTCACTGATGCCGAAGTACGGCAATTCGTGTTCATCGACTTCGACTGTACGCCGCCGAAGTGGGTAGAGCCCCCTCAGCAGAGGGCATACGACTACCTGAAGCTGATCGACAGTTCGCTCAGACTCGTCCCACCCAGGGACCGGGAGAACCAGCGCCGCTGGATTGGGCTTCTGGAGCGGACGGTCGACGAGGAGACGCGGCA
>JAUWWA010000429.1 GCA_030617125.1 Pirellulales bacterium
ACTGGCCAGTGGCAATTCAAGGCCAAGCTGCCGCACTGGATGGTCGAGGACCGCTGGGAGCGCACGCACCTGGAGAAGGGTTTCCATTTCGACGATTGCGAGCCGGTGCGCGTCAACAGCATCGAACACGACGTCGAGTGGAAGGACGCCAGTTTGGAGTCGCTACAGGGCAAGACGGTGCGGCTGTACATCCTGGTGCAGGACGCCGACCTTTACGGCTTTCGATTCAAGTACTACCAGGAGGTGAACAATGAACTGTGTTTTCAGCAGTAGGCCGTATCGACCGGGGAGACGTGACGCAAGATGTTGTGCCGTAACGCTTTGCGGCAATTTCTGGAATTTCTGTGCGAGTGAAACATATGTCCAGCAAATAACGAGGACCGTGACCAGGCGGGCTAAGTAATTGCAAACCAAGGACTTGCGCACAGCGGCGTGACGATGGAAGACTGCCCAGAAAACTGAAAAATCTCGAAACAAGGACGTCAGTACATTGTCGGCGTTCGTGTGATGCGCGATTGCGGGCCGAAGCGGCGGTTGACCAACAGGCGGAACTCGCCGTCGAACTGCTGGTCGCGGCCGCCGCCTAGCGGCGTGGTGTAGCCGAGCGTCAGCGACGTTCTCTCGTAGAACTCGACGTGCAGGCCCAGCGTCAGATTGAACAGCTCCTGGACGCTGGAGAGATCGCCGGCGCGGTAGTTGCCGGCCTCGACGAAATCGGTCGCCTTCAGCGAGTAGTTCCAGTGCAACTCGGCGGTCCAGGCCACGCCCGATAGACGCTGACAAGGGGAATTGCTTTGGTAGAGCCATTGACCGATGCCGACGTCGACGTACTGGTACGTGGTGTCGTGGATGTCGTCGACGTAGGCGAGTCCGTTTCCCTGGTTGATGAAAACCGGGTTCGGATTGGCTTCGACCTCCCATTGGACGAAGCCCTGGGCGAAGAAGCAGTCGTTGGGCGTCCACAGCAGTCCGACAAACGGCGCCAGGTGGACCGCCTCGTTCTGGATGTGGATCAGTTGGGTTCCGTCGGTCGCGACCAGTCGGGTGTCGTCGGCGGTCGGGACGCTGATGGTCATGCCCACCGAGCACGCCCAGTTGCGGCGTTGGAGCACAAGGGCCTTGAACGTCAGGCCCATGTTGCCCAACTCGCCGTGTGAGAGGTCGGTCGAGCCGTCCTCGACGAGGATGCTGTCGAGGGTGACGGCCATGGGAATCTTCATTTCGAAGGAGGCCTGGCCGCCGTAAAAGGTCTTCTCGAAGCCGGGCGTGAATCGGCTCACGCCGACACCGCCGGTGGCCAGCGGCACGTTGTCGAAGTAGCTATAGTTGAACAACAGCCGGTCGCGCGGCATGGGGCTGGTGTTATCGGCGATCTTCATCCGCCCGACCACGCCGCCGGCCGCCGGGTTCGGTACGTTGATCGTGTGGATGTAGTAGTCGTAGTACCAAACTGCACCAAACTCGTCGGCGATGGCCAGCGGCCCCGGTATCCGGTTCGAATCGGCGATGTAGGCGTACGAGCGGCTTGCAGCATACTCGGTGGCGCCGCCGGAGCCGTGCCGATTGACGAACACCTGATCGACGGCAGAGAGGTAGCCGGGTTCCGCGACGGGAATCATTGCAGCGATCGGATCGACGGAGAGCAGCGAATCGACCGCCGCTCGGTTGATCGTCGTGTACATCGTCGACGTGGTCGGGAACGCCACGCCTTCGATGCTGAACGGCGCCGTGCTACGCGCGATGACTACCGGCTGATCGGCCGGTGGGATCGCCGATACGTAGAAGTCTTCCTGGAATCCGGTGTTGATGTACAGAGAATCGATGAGCACGCGGGAGCCACCTCCGCCCCCGCCGAACAGGTCGCCGATCATCGAGGGGGCGGCCGCTTGGGGACCGGCGGCTGCGCCGTACGCACCGGCCAACGCCTGCTCGGAGGGCGCGAATTCGTCGCCAAGCGTTTTCGGCTTTATTTCGATCTCGCCCAACTCTTCCGGGACGAACGGTCCCTCAGGCGGATCGAGGGGTTCCTCTTCGGCCAGACTTGCCGGGATGATCGCCTTGACGGCACGTGTCATCGTGCCGTCCGGGGCCGGAAACGCCGTTGTGGGGGTTTCGGCCTTGGAGTTGGCTCCCAGCGGAATGGCCGCTGCCAGGACAATGCCAAAGAACCTTGCACAAAGCATCCTACACCTCCCCGAAGCCCCCGTTGCCAAACGAATCGTCTGGATCGGTGCAATCGCAAAAATCGGCATTACCGGTACACCCTGTAAATAATCTTCGGCTCGAAGTGAGTCTGCCTTTAGTGGTAGGGGTTGTTTTCCTGACACAGGGGGGCTCGGCGTCCGACGCCGACTCGCGGGCGCTGAGGCAAGTCGGGCGACGGTTGTTCGGCACAGTCGGGCTCGGCTAAGCGCTGTCCCGGGTGCGGCAGGACGGTTCATATGCCGTGTCTGTCGCGCCGAAGCCAAACGATCAAAGAGCGGCGTCGATGGACGACCGCGTAGGGGTATGTCAGACTCGATACGAGGCTTAGTGGCTAAGAAACAAGGGTCCTCGCATGATGAGCGACCGACCGAGGCACACCCCGATAGGGAAGCCGAGGATTTCCTTTGGCCTTCCCGTGTCTGGAATACGTGGTACTACCATAAGTCGGCCAGCTCGCGTGAGGGAACGATGGATGCGACTGAGAGGATGGACAAGCTCTTCGCCGCTGCGTTGGAAGCGTGTGAACAGGCCCCCACGGCTGTCCTGGAAAGAATAGG
>JAUWWA010000176.1 GCA_030617125.1 Pirellulales bacterium
TAGCGTTTATCCTTGCGAAGCAGTTCGGCGATGGGATGGGAAGGGTCGAGCATGGGGGATTAGAGATTAGGGATTAGGGATTGGAGATTGGAGATTGGAGATTACGTACGGTGGGCGAGGCATCGGCAGCGTCGACCAGCACGCGGCGACGATCCTCGGTCAGCACGAGCAGTTGCTCGGCGAGGATCTCGCGGCCGACGACCTTGGCCGGGCCCTCAGGCGTGTCGACCGCGGAACCCAGCGGCGGCAGTTCCTTCTGGGTCTGTTCATACGCTTCGTACTCATAGCGCAGGCAACACTTCAATCGCCCACAACGGCCGGAAATCTTCGTCGGGTCGAGCGTCGCCCTTTGGAGCTTGGCCATCTTCATGGAGACGGGCAGCATCTGAACCAGATGGCTGTTGCAGCAAACCGCCTTGCCGCAATCGCCGAAATCGGCCAACAGTTTGGCCTCGTCGCGGACGCCGATTTGGCGCATTTCGATTCGGGTATGGAAGTCGGCGGCCAGCGAGCGGACCAGTTCGCGGAAATCCACTCGGCTGTCGGCCAGGTAGTAGACCACGATCCGCTCACCACCGAAGATGTGCTCGACGTCGACCAGTTGCATTTGCAGGCCGAGCGTGTCGATGTACTGCTGTCATGTTGCGATTATCTCAGGCACCCACTCCCTGATTCGCGACAGTTCGTTGGCGTCGTCGGGCGTCATTTCGCGGACGATTTGGCCTTCGGCCGGATCCGCCAAGTGAGCGAGCGCACGCTCGGTGCTTTCGCAAAGGACTTCGCCGGCTTCGAGTCCGCGGTCGGTCTGGGTGATGACCTTCATGCCGCGGCGGTATTCGCTTCCGCTACCGGCCGTGAAGACGCCCAGGAACCGCATCGCGCCGTACCGGACTATGTGCTCGGCCATGTCAGTGCTCATGGGTTAGGGAGCAGGGGTCGCGCAAAAACGAGTTCAGCAAGATTCGTAGGGCAGAACCCCAGTATATCGGCAAAGCGGTGGTGCTGAAAGGGCCTAGCGCACCTCGTCGGCGTCGATCTGGTAAAGCACACCCCCGAACGGTCGGGATGCTTGCTCCTGGTCGATCCGCAGCGTGCCGCCGAATCCGGCCATGTGGTTCTCGTAGTCGGTCATCAGGTCGCCGACGAGCTTGATCCGGATCACCTCAGTCGACTTCAGCGACCGGCTGCAGAAGTTACAGTGCTCGATGGTCGGAACCAGAATAAACTGCTTGATTCGGGTGTACTGCCGGCCGGGATACATGTAGCCGCGGATGAAGACCTTCTTGTCGTTGAGTTCCAGCACGGCGGGCGGGATCACCTCGCCGGATACGTCCGGGTCCGGCTGGAGGTCGTCGAACGAGATCAGCTTGTAGCCGTGGGGAACGTCTCTGTACTGTCCATAAACGTAGCAGCCCGCGCCGACGGCCCACAGCCCCAGCGAGAGCAGCAGCCCGGCGACGGCGAACCCCCGGCCGGTGTACTCCTCGGGGGCGCGCCGGATTTGCCGCAGCGCGAGCATCGCCAGGACAACACCCGCGACGGGCACCGGCCCCAGGAACGGTGTGAAGGCGGTCAGGATCGACAGCGCCCCGAAGACCGTGCTCACTACCGCCAACATATTCAGCGTGCGGTAGCGATGGAATTCTTCATGCGTTTGCGAGCCGTTTTCGTGGTCTTGCATGGCAGGACGGATTTCTAATCCATCTCGGTTTCAGTGTAGGACAGGCATTACTGTGCCGCCGTGAGCGACTTGGCCACGTCGGTGCGATAGGCCGCCGCCGCCGGCAGGTATCCGACCAGCGTGGCCAGGACGATCAACCCGGGAATCAGCACCAATTCAACCCATTGGAAGTGCAGCGCAGAGACCATCACACCGGTCTGTTCGACGATCGTGGGACTCAGCGCGGCGATCAGCCCGTGGCCCAACACCACTCCCAACAGGCCGCCGCCGAGCGACAGCAGGATCGACTCCATGAGGATGATGGCCATCACGGTCGTACGTCCGGCGCCCAGCGCCCGCATGACCGCGATCTCGTGCCGCCGATCGCTCATGGAATTGTAGATGCTCACCATGATGCCGATCCCCGCGACGACGACAACAAGAACCGCCAACATAAGCAGCAGCAACTGCAGGTTGCCGACCACGTTCTGGAAGAAGTCGGCAATCACGCGGGTCGGCTGCACCGCCTGGGCAACTTGGCCTTCATTGATCACTTCGCGCAGTGACATCGCCAACTGCGGCCGATCCGCCCTGGTGCACACCAGGATCGCCGTGACTTCCTTGTGGATGTGGTCGTGGTGGTGATCGTCGGCGTCGTGTTCGTGAGTTTCGTCTCGGTGGTTTCCACCTTCGAGGAGTTGCTTGGCCGACGAGGCTTCCATCGCATGTGCCGGACACCGGAAGAACCCCTCCATGTTGATAAACAGGACATTGTCGTTCGGCGTGCCGGTGGGTTCGAGGATGCCCACGACTTCAAAGGGTACATCCTCGTGGTCGGCGTGGCCGTCGGGCGCGACGACGCCGGGTTGGAAGGTGCCGCCCAGCTTCAGACCGATCTTCCGCGCCGCGGTCGCGCCGGCCACGGCGGCGTAGAAGTTGTGCTGCTCGAAGTTGCTCCCCTCGGCGAAGGCGTATTCCCTTCCGTCGAGATACGTGAGCTTCTCGAACATTTCGGGCACAGTGGCCACGACCGGAGCGCCTTTGTAAGCATGGCCCATGCAAACGGGCACTGCCGCTTCGACTGCCGGCTCGAACCGGCCGACGATGAACTCCTCGTAGAAGTCATACGGGATGTTCTCGATCGGTTGACCGAGGTAAAAGACGGTGTTCAGCACCAACTGTAACTGCCCGCCCTTGGCGCCGACAATCAAGTCGTAGCCCTGCGAACCGCGTTCGAACGACTGGTGGACCACGCCGTGGATCACCAGCACGGCGACGACCAGCGCGATACCAAGGCCCATTGAAAAGGCCGTCAGCGCCGAACTGAGCGCTCGCTGGGCAATGCTTCGCCAGGCGACTTTCCACAAACTCATGCGACGGCCCCCGCTCGGTTGAACTGCTCCAGGTGGTCGATCCGCTCGAACTGCTCGGCCACTTCCGCCCCATGGGTGACGAGCACCAACGCGACGTTCTCCTCGCGGCAGGTCTCGCGGATCAGATCGAGCACCTGCTGCTGATGGCCGGCATCGACGTTGGCCGTCGGCTCGTCGGCCAGGAGGAGCTTCGGTCCGTTGGCCAGCGCCCGGGCGACCGCCACCCGCTGCTGCTCGCCGACCGAGAGCATCGCCGGCCGGTGGGTCATGCGATGTTCCAGCCCCACTCGTTTGAGCAACTGCCTCGCCCGGGCCTTGTCGGCGCGGCCCCGGGCGAAACGCATCGCCAGAAGCACGTTCTCCAGCGCCGAGAAGCCGGACAAGAGATTGAACGTCTGGAAGACGTAGCCGATCCGTTGCGCGCGGAACCGATCGCACTCGGCCTCGGAGAAGAGCGTGATTTCCCAATCGTCGATCCGCACTTTGCCGGCGTCCGCGCGGCTGATCCCGGCGATGACGTGCAGCAGCGTCGTCTTGCCGCACCCGCTGCGGCCGACCAGCACCGCCTGTTCGCCGGCGGCAACGTGGAATTCGGGAATGTCCAGGATCGGCAGTTCAGATCCGTCCGGCTGGGTAAACGATTTTCGGACGTCGGTAAGGTGTAGCATTACTTCAGTCCCAATTTCCTCACCTATCGCTTGTACATTTGTCGGGCGATGTCGCGGCGGGCCTCGGCGGATTTCATGGCTTCGCGTTTGTCGTGGCGTTGACGTCCGCGGCAGATACCCATCAGGACCTTCGCCCGGCCGCGCTTGAAATACATCCTGAGTGGGACCAGGGTGAGACCCTGCTGGTAGGCTCGAAGGGCGAAACGTTTGATTTCACGGCGGTGCATCAGCAGCTTGCGTGGGCGGCGCGGGACGTGGTTGAAGCGGTTGGCCTCGTTGTACTCCGCGATATCACACCCAATGAGCCAGACCTCGCTGTCCTTGACCCGCCCGTACGCCTCGGCCAACGAAACCTTGCCGTCGCGCAGACTCTTCACCTCGCTGCCGACAAGCGCGATACCGCATTCGAGCGTGTCGAGCACCGTATAGTTGTGGCGCGCCTTCCGGTTTTGGGCAATGACCCGTTCATTCGGGCCCGAGTCGGACCGCTTCTTGCCTTTGTTTCTCGACTTGGACGTGATAGTGCCCTCGCAATATTACCTGGTTTGGCCGTTGTCGTTTAGCGGTCGGGCAACGCCCGACGTTTACTCAAACGGCGTGACGAACTGCCAGCGCTGTGGTGGCTTGCCTTCCTTGGTCGGATTCTCCTCGACGTAGCAGGCCGCCCTCCGAATGGCGTGGTCGTTGTCCAAGTATACGTTCCAGCCCTTCCGCACCCACGGAGAAGGTCGGGCGGCCAGTCGTCCGAACGGATGTAAGCCGTCGCGATTTAGCTGCTTGGTTGCCTCACCCTTGAGTTGGCCGACGACATGCTCGATGTTGTATCGGCTTCGGGCAATCACCGCGTGGACGTGCTCCGGCAGGATCGAACATGCGTAGAAGACGTAGCCAGAACGCTTCATGGCGTTGTGGAACCCGGCGGAGATGGACAACGCTTGACGTCCGGAGAACGAAACCGGCTCGTATTTCAGCGCCTGCTTGGCCTGTTGTCGCAGGTGATTATCATGTGGTGTTCGTGCCAGCGAGTGGCGCTCGTCAGTCTTAGTTGCCCTGCCGAAGCGCAGCAACTCCCAACTGCGGATGTAGTCGGACCACGACCCGCGCGGGTCGTTCGGCAGCCAGAAGCCATAGGCGGTGAAGATGGCGTGGTAGGCAATGACCATCGCAAACCCTCTATTGGTCGCCCGTTCAACTGTCATTCGCTTATTTAGCTTGTTTAGCGGTCGGGCAACGCCCGACGTTTCGGCAAGCGCGGAGCGATGCCCCGCCGCTAAACGGCGCAAGCGCGGAGCGATGCCCCGCCGCTAAACGGCGCAAGCGCGGGGCGATGCCCCGCCGCTAAACGGCGTAAGCGCGGGGCGATGCCCCGCCGCCAAACAGGTATATTAAAGTCGCTAAACAGTGTAAGCGGGGCGGTGCGTTTCTCGCATTTTTCATCTGGAAACGAA
>JAUWWA010000220.1 GCA_030617125.1 Pirellulales bacterium
CAGCGTTAGCAGGACGTTGCAGACCTGCCCGTCTTTCGTCAGCAAACGGGTTTCGTAATTCCTGATGTTGTCGGTATCCTTCAGGCGTTTGGCAATCATGCGCCTCTCGGGTGGGTCAACGAACAGACTCTCGATTTGCCTGCCGATCACCTCGACACGACCGTAGCCCAACGCCTGTTCCGCACCCCGGTTGAAGGTTTCAATGTACCCATCGGAGGTGGTGGTGATGATGATGTCGGCGGAGTTCTCGACCATTCCTCCGAGGTATTCCATGGCGCTACGCAACTCGTCCCGGTGGGCCTGGATCCTCGCCGTCATCGTGTTGAACGACTCCTCGAGCACCCCGATCTCGTCGTTGCGATTCTGATCGAACCGGAAGTCGAGTTGGTTGGCGGCGATGCGCTTCGTTCCCGCGATCAGATCGCTGATTGGCTTCTCCAGCAGCCGCGTGAACATCAACCGCAAAGCGACCATGCCCAGCAGCAGCGAGGCGAGGACCGTGATCAGGATGAGGATCCTGCCCTTGGTGATCATGGCGTCCACCCGTTTAAGGGAATAATTGGTATTCAGGAACCCCAGAATCGGTGGGCCAACCGTGTGGGCATGGCAAGCGGCGCTGCGACACCCCGGCTCGTTGAGGATCGGGGCCATTACCGAGAGGGTCCGGCCCCCTTCGGTGAGAGGGATCACCTCGTCGACAATCGTCGCGTCGGCGTCGCCGAGATCGCCCTGTTCGTGGCAGACGGCACAAGCCCGGTCCTCCAACTCCAGCCTCTCGCTGCCGCCACCGAAACGGGAGGCGACGACGTCACCGGAATAATGTGACACTAGCCGAATATCGCCGTAGACCTCGCTTTCCCGGGAAATCTCACCAATCAGTTTCTTGACGCCCTCGATGTCCCGGCTCATCATCAGTTGGCCGATTCCCTTGATGTTCGACGCGGAGTTGAACCTCAGAAACGCGCGCGCCGCTTCCAGAGAGTAGTAGTCGCAAATGCGGCTATTGATATACCCGGAGAGGCCGATCGCCACGGTCAGGATCACCGCAACCACTGCGATGAGCTTCAAAACAAGTCTCGATCTCATCATCGTGCCTGATCCGGCTACGCACGAGTATCGGTGGAAGACAAAAAGCAGTCTTGAGCGACAAAGTATACTCTAGCTTGGACGAGGGTACAAATCCCAGCGGGGCGTGTCCCGGCAGAGACCGAACCACGCGATGAGATCAACCGCGCCCCCAAATCATTCGCACGGGGGGGGACCTCCTCGTCCCCGACGTCTTTCATGAACAGCGATGATATTGGAGTCGATCACCCCCTATTCAACCTTCACGGGCCCGGGGTATTATCAAAGTCCCCATCGGATGCCTATTCTGCGGAACTGACATCGACTTGAGGAGTCTTACCCCGAATAATTGAAATGCAATCCGTCGGACAACTGACAAACCTTACCATGACCGAACAAATTGCGGACAGCCTGTGTGGGCTCATCGGCGGCACGCCACTAGTGCGGCTGAGCCGCTTTGGCAAAGACCTGCCGGGCGAGATCGTCGGCAAACTGGAGTTGCTCAATCCTCTGACCAGCGTCAAAGACCGCATCGGTCTGGCGATGATCGAGCAAGCGGAAAAGGACGGCTTGATCCGGCCGGGCGGCACCATCATCGAGCCGACCTCGGGCAATACCGGCATTGCTCTGGCGTGGGTTGCGCGCGTCAAGGGCTATCGTTTGATTCTCGCCATGCCCGAGACCATGAGTGCCGAGCGGCGCAGAATCCTGACTCTCTTGGACGCCGAAGTCGTCCTGACACCCGGCCGGGAGGGGATGCCCGGAGCCATCGACCGCGCACAGCAGTTGCAAAAGGAAATCCCCGGCTCGTTTATCCCGTATCAGTTCGACAATCCGGCCAATCCGGCGATCCATTACCGCACGACGGGCCCCGAAATCTGGCGCGATACCGGCGGCGTGATCGATTACTTGGTGGCCGGCGTGGGCACCGGCGGCACGATCTCCGGCGCGGGGCGTTATTTGAAGGAGCAAAACCCGAAGATTCGGGTGATCGCTGTCGAACCGGCCGATTCACCCGTGCTGTCGGGTGGGAAGCCGGGACCACATTTGATTCAAGGCATCGGCGCCGGCTTCGTACCCAGCATCTACGATGCCAGCATTGTGGATGAGATCATCCAAGTCACCAACGACGAAGCCTTCGACGCTACGAAGCAGTTGGCCAAAAGCGAAGGCATGCTGGCCGGCATCTCCAGCGGCGCCAACGTGCATGCCGCACGCCACGTCGCACGGCGGCCCACAAGCGCCGGCAAACGCATCGTCACAATCATTTGCGACAACGGCGAACGTTACCTCAGCACTGGTTTTGTCTAACATCCAACTTCGTGAAAGTTTTCACAACGATTGTTAGCCGACGGAGCGTAATATGTTCTGCAAAGGTCTTAGAGTTCAGGGTCCAGGATTTCGGAATAAGCGTGTCCCTAAAGTCCTGGACCCGCCTTGGGTGGCGGCTCCGCCGCGCCAGCAGTCGTAAAGGAGGAGCGGCATGCAGCGTCGCATTACCAATCTCCGGCGTAGCGACGATGAGGTTGTCAAGGAGGGCGGTCTCCTGTTGGATTTCGACGAAATCGCGCGGCACGGCAAGATGACGCTCGAGGAATCCAAGGTCGCCAAAGCCTATGGCATCTACACCACGCGCCATCCCAATTTCTTCATGGCCCGCATCGTCGTGCCGGGCGGCGTGCTGACCACCTCGCAGGTGCGCGGCCTGTCGAAGATTGTCGAGGCCTATGCCCAAGGCCGCATCTGTCTGACCACGCGTCAGGCCGTGCAACTGCACTACCTCAGTCTCGGCAATATCGCGCCCATGATGCGCGATCTGGCCAATTACAGCCTGACCACGTTTCACGGCTGCGGCGACACCATCCGCAACACGGCCGCTTGCCCCTGGGCCTCCATCTGCCCGCACCGTCGATTCGACGTCCTGCTCCACGCGCGCGAGACGGCCGAGTTCATCAACGCGTGCCGCGATCTCGATGACCTGCCTCGTAAGTACAAGATCACCTTTTCCGGCTGCGAGGGCAATTGTGGTCAACCGCAGATCAACTGCGTAGGGATTGTCGCCATCGTGCGCGAGTGTGCCGGCGGCGGCACACAGACCGGTTTCCGCGCGACAATAGGCGGCGGCATGGGCTGGCGGCCGAGGGGAGGAGAGTTGTTGTACGGCTTCATGCCAAGAGACAAGATTCACCTGTCGTGTCGCGCCATTTGCATGCTGTTTCGTGACCACGGCGACCGCTTCGATCGCAGCATGGCGCGGTTGAAGGTCGTGCTCGAGCGTCTGGGCATCGACCGGTGCCGCAAGATCGTCGAGGGCTTCCTGGACGCCGAAGGTGTCGACTATGGCTCTTTCGAAAAGGAGTTCGTCAAAGATTGCGGTCCGAAGGTGCCGGCACTCCCGATGGCCGAAGCGCATCCCCAGGGCGACGACGGTAAGGCCATCGCCCGGATCTTGGTGCCGAAAGGCGAGATCGACTTTCACTCACTCAAACGCATCGCCGAACTCAGCGAATGCTACGGCGACAAGTACGTCTATACCACCAACCGCCAGAACTTCGAGATCCACGGCGTCGATCCCAACAAGCTGCCCGAGCTACAGGCCGAAATCGACAAGCTGCCGGTGATCAACGGAACATTCTTCGGGCTGGACGACATCGTGGCGTGTGTCGGCACAACGTATTGTCCGCTGGCCGTTTCCGAGACGCGCCGCATGCACGACATGCTACAGAGCCTGGTGAGACGGGAGAAGTACGACGCCATTCGCGACAAGGCGGTGATCAACATCACCGGCTGTCCCAACTCTTGTGCGCCGCACTACATTGCCGACATTGGCCTGCGCGGCATGCGGATTCGCGAAGGCCAGGGCTCCGCCGAAGCTTACGAAATCCGTCTCGGCGGCGCGCAGGAACGTTTTGGCCAGGTGCTCGGCGAGTTCAAGACCGAGGACTGCCCGCGCGTGGTCGAGGCCGTGCTCAAGGCCTTTATGACATGTCGCCAGGGCGATGAAACGCTGGCCAGCACCATCTGGAGGCCAAGAGAAGGAAACCCCGGTGTTTCCCAGATGGAACCGTATCGACGGGCCGTCGAGAAGCTGAATATCCGGTACGATCGGGCGCCCAAGCCGGCGGAATTCTCGGTGTTTACCGGCGACGGCCGCACCGCGCTGGATTTGAAGACGATGGCGCGAGACATTCCGTGTCAGGCCGCCTGTCCCGCCGGCACCAACGTGCCCGAGTACATTCACCAACTGGTGCTGAACCGTCCCGACGCCTCCTACCGCATCAATCAGGAAGACAACGTGTTTCCCGGGGTGCTCGGCCGCATCTGTACCCGGCCGTGCGAGTCGGCGTGCCGCCATCAGTGGACGAACACCAACGGTCCGGTGACCATCTGCCACCTCAAGCGCGCGGCCGCGGACAACAAGTCGAAGCCCGCCGAGCCGCTCCCACCGTGGTTCGACGATTCCACCGGCAAACGCATCGTGGTGATTGGCGGCGGTCCGGCCGGTCTTGCCGCCGCGCGCGAACTGCAGCGTCTGGGCCATGCCGTCGAACTCTTCGAGCGCGAAGGCGTGCTTGGCGGTCAGATGGCCTGGGG
>JAUWWA010000340.1 GCA_030617125.1 Pirellulales bacterium
AACGAATCGAGAAGTAATCACGCAACACACACGGTTGGGTATCGAACAGAGCCCGTCGTAAGACAGGTGTCCACAAGAGCCCGCCGCGAACCCCTTGGAGTCCTCGCCGAGGACTTCCGCGAGGTTCACGGCGGGCTTTTTTGTTCCCATTAGCGAGAAAGGAAACCCGATGACCGAAACGCTCCAAGAATTCGTCGACTCACGCGGCGTGAGCCTGCGCGTCGACGCCGAGACCGGGGTGATCCGCGGGGTGAAAATCCTGGGACTACAGTCCCGCAACGGGCGAGTCTACCTGGCCGAGGCGCTCGCCGAAGCCGCCCGTCTCTACGAGGACGCCAAGGTAAACGTCAACCATCCGAAGGGCAACCCGGCTGCGCCGCGCGACTACCGAGACCGCATCGGCGTGATCCACAACGTCGCCGTTCGCGCCGGCAAAGGCCTATTCGCCGACTTCCACTTCAACCCCAGGCACGCCTTGGCCGAGCAGCTCGTCTGGGACGCCGAGCACGCGCCGGAGAACGTCGGCTTTTCGCACAACGTGCAAGCGCGCTGTGCTCAGCGAAATGGACAGGTAACCGTCGAGGCGATCACCCGGGTGCAAAGCGTCGACCTGGTCGCCGATCCGGCCACCACGCGAGGACTGTTCGAGTCCGGCGTCGGCGCCGACGAGACCACGTCCACCGCTGCGGAAACCGGCGCGCTGGCCATCGACGACCTGAAGCGGGATCATCCCGAGTTGGTTGAGGCGATTCTCAGCGAGCAGGCCGAGGAGCTTCGGAGGCTTCAAGCGGAAGTCGAGCGGCTGGAGGCGTTGGACGCAATGCACGGGAAACGACAGACGCTCCGGCGGCTCTTGCGCGAGTTCCACCTGCCCGATCCCGACGACGCCGAGGAGAAGGCGCAAACGGTCACCAGCGACCGGTTCGTCGAGTTGCTGCTGGCGGCCGAAAGCGAGCAGGCGATGCGCGAGTTGGTCGAGGAGCGTGCGGCGCTGGTCCGCAGTCTCCGCGGCGCGAACGGCCGGGCGACTCAAGGCGACGGTAAGCCGTGTTCGCGCGACCAGCACTTCGTCGACCACGCCGCGCGGCTCGACACGAAGGGATTTGTTGAAGCCATCACCTGACCACTAACCACTATCCACTAACCACTGACCACTAACTACTATCCACTACCCTTCACGGGAGAACGAAGCATGAGTGACAAGATGCGTTGGCGATACGGGGATACGAACCCCGTGGTGGCAACCGTCGATTCGTCGACGGTGATTGAGATCGGCGACCTGTTGTACCAGGCGACCGACGACGCCCGGCCCGCTTCCGATCAGGCCGATCAGGGCAGCGAGACGGCGAACCAGGAGTTGTTCGCGGACAACTTCCTGGGCGTGGCGATGCAGCGCAGCCGCAACGGCGACACCTCGCCGATCCGCGTGGCGACGACCGGCGTGTTTGAATTCGACTGCCCCAGCGGCACGTTCGAGTTGGGCGACCTGGTCGGCCCGGACGAGACCGGCGGCACCACGCTGATGGACCAGCAGGTCGACACGGTCAGCGCGAGCCGCTACGCGATGGGGCGGGTCGCCCGACGCGAGTCGAGCGCGACGACCAGCGTGCTGGCCGACATTCGCTCGACGGTGATGACCGGCGGCGTCGAGGGCGGCAGCCCGAGCGGTGTGTAGCGGAAGCGAGGGATTTGGGGATTTCGGGATTTCGGGATTTGGCTCCCACTTCCCCCTCCGAATCCCCAAATCCCCAAATCCCTAAATCCCCAAATCCCTAACCAGGAGACTCGAATCGTGAGAGCTATCAAGTATCGCGAATTGAAACGAATGTACGATGCCAGCGGTCCGGACAAGACCGTGAAGCATCTCCAAGAGGCGCTCGAACAAGGGCACCTCAAAGCGGAGGATTTCAGCATCCGAGAGGTTGCCGAGATAACACTCGGCGGCGAGCGGGTGCGGCGGATGGATCCCCGCGGCGGCGGTGTCGAGGTGTTGGAAGCCGGCGAAGGCGTCGATGTGACGGCCTTTTCGAACATCACCGCCCAAATCGTCCACTCGAAGATCATGGATGCCTACACGCAGGAGGCGTTCGCGGTTTCGCGACTGGTCGATACGATCCCCACGCGGCTGGACGGCGAGAAGATTCCCGGCGTCGGCCGCATCAGCGACGACGTGGCCGAGGTGCAGCCCGGCATGCCGTATCCCAACCTCGGATTCGGCGAGGACTATATCGAAACGCCGCAGACCACCAAGCGCGGGTTCATCGTGCCGGTCACCAAGGAGGCCGTCTTCTTCGACCGCACCCACCTGATCCTGCAACGGGCGGCCGAAGTCGGCGAAGTCCTGGGACTGAACAAGGAAAAGCGGCTGCTCGATCTGCTGATCGGAGTCACCAACAACTACAAGTGGAAGGGCTCCGATTACAACACCTACAGCACCACGGGAACGGGTGTCGCCCCGGACGGCGATTGGGTCAACGAGATGGCCGACGAGCTGGTCGATTGGACCGACGTCGATGCGGCCGAGCAGCTTTTCGCCGACATCCTCGACCCGAACACGGGCGAGCCGGTGCTGGTGCGGGCAACCACGGTGCTGGTGATGCCGGCCTATCGCCACGCGGCCCATCGCGTGTTCAACGCGGCGGAGATCCAGTACACGGCCGACGGCGCCGCCACGACGGCCGTCGCGGCCAACCCGCTGGGCAACTACCAGGTTGCGGAAAGCCGGCTGGCCTATCGCCGGATCGTCGCCTCGGGCGAGGCCGCGGCCGACGCCAAGAAGTGGTGGTTCATCGGCGACTTCAAGAAGGCGTTCGCCTACATGGAGAACTGGCCGATCACCGTCACCCAGTCGCCGCCGAACAGCGAGGCCGAGTTCAACCAGGACATCGTCGTCCGGTTCAAGGCCAGCGAGCGCGGGGCCGCCGCGGTAATCAATCCCCGCTATATCGTCAAGAGCAGCGGCGCCGGTAGCGGCAGCGGCTCGTAACCGTAGACGCAGCAAGAGTCCGGCCGCCCAGACGCACGCACGGCGGCCGGTTCTCGCTGCGCTCCCATCCGAAAAACAGGACCCGTCAACAACGGTTCTTATGTCCTCGACGGAGCACGCCCCCACTCGGAAAGAAGACCATGAGTAACGAAGTCAACGTCAAACAGGGCACCGATATCGTCTGGAAAAACTCCGGCGGCGACTATGCCATTACGCTGGCGAGCCTGGCCGACGACGCGGGCCGATGCGGCGTGAAGGGCGATCTGGCCAAGAACGCCGACACGGCCGGCCGGTTCGCCTCGCGGTTCGCCGTCACGGCCGAGTTCAACCTGGACGTGGCGCCCACGGCCGGCGAAACAATTGAACTTTATTGGGCGCCCTCGTATGACAACACGACGTTTCCCGGCGGCGCGACCGGCGCCGACGCGGCCTATAAGGCCGGCGAAGAGGACGAATGGAAGAAGCAACTGCTG
>JAUWWA010000048.1 GCA_030617125.1 Pirellulales bacterium
CTGGCCGACGCCCTGTCGCTTCAGTTCAGCCGCATACAGTTCACCCCCGATCTGATGCCCTCGGACATCACCGGCACGGAGGTGATCCAGGAGGACAAGCAGACGGGCACGCGCGAGCTGCGGTTTCTGCGGGGGCCGATCTTCGGCAACGTGATCCTGGCCGACGAGATCAACCGCACACCGCCGAAGACACAAGCGGCGCTGTTGGAAGCGATGCAGGAGTACCAGATCACCGCCGGCGGGACGCGGCATCGGCTGACCGAGCCGTTTCTCGTGCTGGCCACGCAGAACCCGATCGAGCAGGAAGGCACGTACCCGCTGCCCGAGGCACAACTCGACCGCTTCATGTTCAACACCTACGTCGATTATCCGGAAGAAGACGAGGAATTCGAAATCGTCAAGCGGACCACCGCCGACGTGGAGGCGACGGTCACGCCGACGCTTTCCGGCGAACGGATCCTCGCCTTGCAGCGGATCGTTCGCCGCGTGCCGGTGGCCGACCACGTGATCCGCTACGCCTTGCAGCTCGTTCGGCTGACGCGGCCGGACAAAGGCGACGCGCCGGGCTTCATCCGCGAGTACGTCAGTTGGGGCGCCGGTCCGCGCGCGAGCCAGTATTTGGTGCTGGGGGCGAAGGCCCGCGCGGTGCTGCACGGTCGACTTTACGCCGGCACGGACGACATCCGCGAGGTCGCCTTTCCGGTCATGCGGCATCGCATTGTTACGAACTTCAACGCCGAGGCCGAAGGGCTCAAAGTGGACGACATCATCGGGCGCTTGATCGACACCGCCACGGTCGAAGAAGACCGGGCCGGCGCGGGCCTACCGGAAGTGTTCCGAGCCGCCGATGAATGATCGCCGCCGCCGCGGACGACAAAGAGGCAACCACCTTGGAAGACTCGCCAGACTATTTAGATCCGACGATTCTGGCCCGGCTCAAGGGACTTCGTCTGCGCGCCCGGCTGATTGTCGAGGGGTACGTGTCGGGCGTCCACCGCAGCCCGTTTCACGGTTTTTCGATCGAGTTCGCCGAGCACCGCGAGTACTCGCCCGGCGACGACCTGCGCTACCTCGACTGGAAAGTGTTCGGCCGGACCGACAAGTATTACCTGAAACAGTTCGAGGAAGAGACGAACGTGGCTTGCTACCTGTTGTTGGACACCAGCGAAAGCATGCGTTACCGCAGCGCGTCCGCGCCGATGTCGAAGCTGGAGTACGCGAAATGCGTAGGCGCGGCGCTGGCGTACCTGATCCTCCACCAGCAAGATAGCGCGGGCCTGGTCACGTTCGACAACGAGATTCGCGCGCTGGTGCGCGACAGCAGCAATCCCTCGCACATGGAGCAGATCGTCCACGTCATGGAGGAATCACCCGGCGAGCGCAAGACGGCCACCGCGGCGATCTTCCACGACCTGGCCGAGCGGTTGAAGAAACGGGGAATCGTCGTCGTGCTGAGCGATTTGTTCGACGACGTCGACGCGATGATGGGCGCGCTGAAGCACTTCCGCCATCGCCGCCACGAAGTGATTCTCATGCACGTGCTCGACCCGGCCGAGCTGGATTTCCCCTTCCGCCAAACCACGATGTTCCAGGGCCTGGAGCAGTTGCCCGAGGCGCTGGTCGAACCCCGGGCGATCAGAAAAGCGTACCTCGAAGAGTTCAACGCGTACGTTCGGCGGCTCAAGCAGGGATGCCGGATGCACCGAATCGATTACGTGCAAATGCGAACCGATCAGTCGTTGGAGGTGGCGCTGTCGAGTTATTTGGCGTCAAGAAGGTAGTGGGTAGTGGTCAGAAGTCAGTCGTCAGGAGTCAGTGGGCGGGCGTCAGGGATCGGTTGTCGATGGTCAGCCGTTCCAAGATGATCGGATGGCATTATGTTTGAACCGCTTTATTGGCCGCAGTGCTGGGTGAAGAGGAATGCCCTGCAGAGATTCCTGACGGGTTGTTGGTTTGTGGGCATTGAGAAAAGGACGTACAAGGAAATGTGTCTGCAACTCGATCGCCGGGATGCGTCGTACGTTCAAGGATGGGATGACGAGAACGTCGATATGTCGTTGTTGGCACAAGTGTCGGGTTGGAATTCCCGAGAACCAACTCCTCACAACTGATTCCTGACCACTGACTACTGACCACTGACCCCTGACCACTTACTCCCATGTTTCCGCTACCGCCGACTATTATCGCCTTCGGGATCGCCAACCTTCCGATGCTCGGTTGGCTGGCGGCGGCGGGTGCGCCGATACTGATCCACCTGCTTTTCCGGCGGAAATATCGCGAAATGCCCTGGGCGGCCATGGAGTATCTGCTGGCGGCCTTGAAGCGGCGCGGCCGGCGATTGCGGTTCGAGCAATGGCTCTTGTTGGCCGTCCGAACGCTCTTGATCGTGCTGCTGGTGCTGGCCGTGGCGGAACCGTACCTGAAGCAGGCCGGGTTCGCTCGCACCACCGGCGGGCGGGCACATCGCGTGCTGGTGATCGACGCTTCTTTCTCAATGGCCTATAAGCCGACCGACCGCAGCCGCTTCGATCGGGCGAAGCAACTCGCCGGGCGCATCGTCGAGGAAAGCCGCCAGGGCGACGCCTTCACGCTCGTGCTCTTGGCCTCGCCGCCGAAAGTGATCATCGGCACACCGGCCCTGGAGCCGGGCAAAGTGCTCGAGGAGATCGACAACCTCCGATGTGGCGACACTACGGCCGATCTGCCCGCCACGGTGGCCACGGTCCGCCGGATCGTCGAGCGTGCCCGGCGCGAGAACCCGGGCCTCGGCCGCCACGAGGTCTACTTCCTGAGCGATTTGCAGCGCGTCGCGTGGGACCCCAAGCTTTCGGCCGCGGCCAAGGCTGAATTCCGCCGGCACAGCGAGCAACTGGCCAAGACGGCCGCGTTGGTCGTGATCGACCTGGGACAGGCCGACGCCGAAAACCTTGCGATCACCAACGTACAAACGCTCGATCCCGTCGCCACCACCGCCCGCGACGTCCGGTTCGAGGTCACGCTAAAGGACTTTTCGCGGCGAGCGCGAACCCGGCAGCCGGTCGAGTTGCTCCTCGACGGCCGTCGCGTCGCTCAGACCCACGTCGACATTCCGCCTGGCGGCGAAGCCTCGGCGGGCTTCGCGTACCGATTTACGGCGCCGGGCGACCATTCGATCGAGGTGCGCGCCAGTGGCGACGCCCTGCACGTCGACAACCACCGATTCATGGCGATTCCCGTGCGGCAATCGCTCCGCGTGCTGTGCATCGACGGCCATCCGTCGGGTGAGCCGTTCCTCGGGGCCAGCGATTACCTCGTCCTCGCGCTATGCCCGCAGGACGATCGCTCGGGGCAGGGGCTGGTCGAGGTCGATCTTGCCACGGAAAGCGCGCTGTTGGAACGCGACCTGAGCCGCTACGACTGCGTGTTTCTCTGCGACGTTGCGCAGTTCACCGCGAGCGAAGCCCGGCTGCTGGACGCCTACCTGCGAAGCGGCGGGAACCTGGTCTTTTTTTTGGGCGAAGGGGTGCTGGCCGAGCGGTACAATCGCGAATTAGCTGGCGCGGCGGAGGGATTACGCATCTTGCCTGCCCGGCTCGACCAGGTCGCCCCGCAAGGCGTCTATTCCATCAACCCGCTGGAGTACCGGCATCCGATGGTTCGCGCGTTTCGCGGCCGTGCAAAGGCCGGACTCTCGAAGACGCCCATCTTCCGGTACTACAAGCTCGTCGTGCCGAAGGACTCCAACGCCGAGGTCGTGTTGCGGACCACGACCGGCGATCCGCTTGTTGTCGAAGAGCGCATTCATCGTGGCCGGGTGGTGATGGTGGGCACGTCGGCCAACACCTCGTGGACGCCGATGCCGCTGTGGCCGAGCTTTGTGCCGCTGGTTCAGGAGATGCTGACGTTCTGTGCCGGCGGGGAACTGGCGCAACGGAACGTCCGGGTCGGCGAACCGTTCGGCGCGTCGATTTCGGGGTCAGCGGCCGGCATGTCGGTGTCGGTGCAAAGTCCCGACGGCCGGACCCGGCCTGTGCCGCTCCGCTTTGAGGGAGACTACGGCACGCTGCTGTTTGCCGAGACGACGGCCGGGGGCATCTACACGGCCCGGTTCGGACCACCGGCCAGCGAAAACCGCCGCTTCGCGGTCAACGTCGACACGGCCGAAAGCGACCTGGCGCCGCTTACGCTCGACGAGTTGCGCGCCGACGTCTGGCCGGATATCCCGCTACTGCACGAGGTTACAGGTCAGGACCTCGATACAGAAACGGCCGGCGCTCCCATCGTGCGCTCTCGGCGGCTGCACGTCGGCGTGCTTTACGTCGTCCTCGGATTGTTGTTTGCGGAAAGCTACCTTGCCTGGCGATTCGGACATCACGCGCCATGAGTGGTACGTTGCCAAGTTGGATCGAACGCACGCTCGGCATCCAGACCGGGCCCGGCGAAGGAACCGTCTGGAGCCTGGAGCACACTTGGGCATGGCCGCCGTGGGTGACGCTGCTGTTTGTGGTTTTCGCCGTGGTGTTTATCGTGACGATCTATCTGCGTGAAGGCCGCCAGGCGTCGACGCCGTACCGAATGCTGCTGGCGGCCGTCCGGTTGGTGCTGGTGGCGATTGCGATCATCATGATCGCCCAGGTGGCGCTGTCGCTTCAACGGACCGGCCTGCCCTATGTCGCCGTGCTGCTGGACGACTCGCTGAGCATGACCGTTGTCGACCGCTACGACGGCAAGCTCGGCAAGGTGCTCGAGCGGCGCGTCGAACAAGCGCTGGTCGAGACCGCCGAGTTGAGCCGATGGAATCTCGCGCGGACGCTGCTTCTGGAGCGCGACGCCGCGATGCTCGCGTCCGTGGCCGACGATTACAAGCTCCGCGTGTACTTCTTAAGCGGCGCTCGGCCGAGCCGCGAGCCGGACGCGCCGGCCATCGCCGAGGAAATCAACTCGCTTGAGCCGACCGGCGAGAGCACCCGCCTTGGCGACGCCGTGCGCACGGTGCTCGGCGAGCTGCGCGGCACGGCGCCGGCGGCCATCATCATGCTCAGCGACGGGATCAACACGGCCGGCGTGCCGCTCGCCCAGGCCGCCGCACTCGCCCGGCGGCGCGGCGTGCCGCTTTTCACCGTCGCCCTGGGCAGCGACAAGCCGCTGCGCGATCTGAAACTGACCGACCTCTTGGTCGACGACGTGGTGTTTGTCGACGACGTGGTCCAGATTGAGTGCAAGCTCACCGGCGCCGGGTTTCGGGGCAAGCGAGTCCGCGTCGTGCTGCGCCGGCAGGGCGAAGCGCAGGTGCTGGCCGAACTCGACGTCACCGTGGCCCCCGACGCCCAAACGCAGCAGGTCCGGTTGCCGTACCGGCCGACCGAAGTTGGACGATTCCAGTACGTTGTCGAAGCCGAACCGCAACAGGGCGAACTCAACACCGAAAACAACCGCAAAACGTGCACTGTCGAGGTCCGCAAGGAAACGATCCGCGTGCTGTTGGTCCAGGCGTATCCCAGCTTCGAGTTCCGCTATCTGGAGAACATGCTCCGGCGCGACGAAACCATCGAACTGGACACCGTGCTGCAGGGCGCCGACCTGAAATACGCCGAGCAGGACGCCTCGGCGCTGCGGGTGTTTCCCGTCCGGCGCGACGAACTGTTCGCGTACGACGTGATCATCCTCGGCGACGTGGACCCCGCGCTGCTGAGCGCCTCGATGATGCGGAACCTCGCCGACTTTGTCGATCAACCGGGCAAGGGCGGCGCGATGGTGTTCATCGCCGGGCCGGAATTCATGCCGTCGGCCTTTCGCGACACGCCGCTTGCACGGCTGATGCCCGTCGACTTGAACAGCGTCCGCTATCCCGACCGCGAACAGGTGCTCACCGAAAGCTTCCAGGTGCGGCCGAGCGAGCTCGGCCTGGCCTGCCCGGCGATGCAACTGGGCGATACGGCGGCCGAGACGCGAGAGATATGGGAAAATCTGCCGCCCCTATACTGGCTGTTGGAAGCCCCCGATCTGAAACCAGGCGTCCGCGCGCTGGCGGTGGATCCGAAGCGGCTCGGGCACGACGGACGCCCGCTGGCGGTGATCTGTCTTCAGTACGTGGGGGCGGGCAAGGTGCTCTTCCACGCGACCGATGAAACCTGGCGATGGCGGCGCCGGGTCGGCGACGTGTTCTTCGCCCGATATTGGATCCAGATGATCCGCTACCTAAGCCGCTCGAAACTCGCCGGCGCTGGACGTTCCGCCACCCTTTCCGCCGACCGCCGCGAGTACGCCCAAGGCGAGCCGGTGCGGCTGCGGGTCCGCTTCGGCGACGAGAGGCTCGCCCCGGCCGAAGACGACGGCGTGACCGTCGTGCTCGAACACCTTGGCCACAAGACGCGACGGATCCAGCTTCGCCGCTCGTCGGCCGGCCGGGGGACCTTCGAAGGCGTGCTCAACCGTCCGGCGGTGGGAAGTTACCACGCTTGGGTCGCGCTGCCGGCGATGGAAGGCCGGGCGGCGGCCGTCGATTTCACCGTGGCGCCGCCGGCCGGCGAGTTCGAACGCGTCCGCACCGATGCGGCCGCCTTGCGCCAGGCCGCTAAAGTGACCAAGGGCCGTTTCTACACCATCCAGGACGCCCAAGGTCTGCTCGGCGACCTGCCCCCGGGCCGGCCGGTGCCCATCGAATCCCTGCCGCCGAAGCCGCTCTGGAACAAGTGGCCGCTGTTGCTGCTGTTTTTGGTGTTGCTCACCGGCGAATGGATATTAAGAAAACTGGGGGGGATGGTGTAGAATGAGGATGAAGGAGAAATGATGAATGATGAATGATGAACGGTGAATGAACTACAAATCCGAAATCCCTAGCCCCTAGTCCCCAACCCCTAGTCCCCAACCCTTTAGCCCCATGTCGCACCCAATCGAACAGAAAATTGCGAAGCTGCGAAGCCGTCTGCTGCGGCTGGTGGCGGTGTATGGGTTGAGCTGGACCGTCGCGGCGGTGATCGGCGCGGTGATGGTGCTCGGGATGGCCGACTACGTATTCCGCTTCCAGGATCGGGGGCTGAGAGTGATCTGCTCGCTTCTGGCGCTGGGGGCGTTGGGGTGGGCGTGCTATCGACTGCTATTTCTGCCGCTTCGCGTCCGGCTGCGCGACGTCGAACTGGCCGTAAAGCTACAGCGCTGGTTCCCGAAGCTGGAGGATCGGCTGGTCTCGTCGGTCGAGTTTCTCGGTCAATCGCAGGACGATCCGACGGCCGGCTCCGCCGCGCTGCGGCGTGCGGTGATCGCCGAGACCACGGCGGAAACCGAGCGGCTCGATTTCTCCAACGTGCTCGATGTCCGGCGGCCGATGCGTGCGGCGATGGTGACGGCGGGTATCTGCCTGGTGGCGGCAATTTTTGTGGTGCTCGATCCGCTTTCGTCGCGCATCGCGGTCGCGCGGCTGGCCAACCCGTTCGGATCGGCCGCCTGGCCGCGGAAAAACCACTTGCAGCTTGTCAATCGCGTGGAGCGCATCGCGCGCGGACAGGCGTTCGAAGTCGAAATGATCGACGCTGAGGGCGCGAGACTGCCGACGGATGCGTGCATCCACTACCGCTTCACGAACCCCGACGGTTCGGCCGCGGCGGAGACACGGCCGATGCGGCTGGTGGGCTCGCGGCTGGTAGGTCGTCGCGAAGGCGTCGCACGGCCGTTCTCGTATCGGATCACCGGAGGCGACGACCACACGATGTCTTGGATCGCCGTGGAGGTGCTCGAGCCGCCGGCGATCCGTTCGCTCTCAATTCGCTTGATCCCGCCGGCATACACGGGCTGGCCGCGGCAAACGGCAAAGAAGACCATCCGAGCGCTGGTCGGCACGCGCATGGAGTTCGCCGCCACCGTGACCAAGCCGCTCGCATCGGCGACGCTGTGCCTGGAAGGCAATCGCCGGATTCCGGGGCGGATCGGCAACGACGGATTGCGCTTCGCGGCGCCCGGGCCCAAGCAGCCGGAATTGCTATTGGATCGCTCCGGTTCCTACTGGTTCGAGTTGACCGATCGCGAAGGCCTAAGCGGCGCGAGTGACGACCGCTGGGAAATCCGCGCGGTGCGCGACGCGCCGCCGAGCGTGACGATCGAACGGCCGACGGGCAATCTGTTCGTCACGCCCCGGGCGGTGGTGCCGCTGCGGGTGTCGGCCGAGGACGATCTGGCGATCCACCGCGTGGCGTTGGTCTTCCACCGTACGACCGCCGACACTGGCGAAGCGGACGAGCCGCAACACAGCGCGGAGGTGCTGCCGCTTTTCACGGGACCTAAGAAAGTCGAACGACGACAAGCCGCGGCGCTCGCCAGCGGCGCGGAGCAGGGCGATCGCCGCGTAACCGAGCGACGATGGGAGCTGGCGCCGCTTGAACTTACGCCCGGCACACAGCTCACCTTCCATGCCACCGCCGACGATTACCGCCCACAGATCGCCACGAGCGGGCCGCGACGGCTGATCGTCGTCACGCCCGGGGAACTTCTCGACCGCATCGCCGGCCGCCAGGAGTTTATCCTCGCCGAGATCGCCCGCGTGTTGAAATGCAGCGAGGCAGCCGCTCCCAGGTCGAATCGCTCGAAATCCGGCTTGCCGAGACGGGACGCCTCGAACAACTCGACGTCGACCACCTGCAAGCGGCCGAGTTGAACCAGCGGCAGGTAAACCGCAGTCTGGCCGGCCGCAACGAAGGCGTGCCGATGCACGTGCTGGCCCTGCTGGCCGACCTGGAGAACAACCAGATCGACAGCCCCGACATTAAACGCCGCATGACGGACCTGCTCGACGAAATCGATCGGCTTGGACGCGAGCACCTGACACCCATCGGCCGCGAGTTGACCGCGGCGATCAAGGCGGCGGAAGTTGCGGCGGAAGTTGCTGCGGAAGTTGCGACGGAAGTGCAACGCTTGCTCCGTGCGGCCGACAAGCA
>JAUWWA010000009.1 GCA_030617125.1 Pirellulales bacterium
GGCGAGTGGAGCGGACCGTGGCCACCGTGGACCATAACGTCCCCACCACCGACCGCGCCGCGCCCATCGCCGACCCGGTCTCCAGGCGACAAATCGACGCGCTGCGGGAGAACTGCCGGCAGTTCGGCGTCCGGCTGTACGACCTCGACGACGCGCACCGAGGCATCGTCCACGTGATTTCCTCAGAACTGGGACTTACGCAGCCGGGCATGACGATCGTCTGCGGCGACAGCCACACCGCCACCCACGGCGCCTTCGGAGCACTGGCCTTCGGCATCGGCACGAGCGAGGTGGAACACGTGTTCGCCACGCAAACGCTCCTCCAGGACAAGCCCAAGACGTTCGAAATCCGTGTCGACGGCCGGCTCGCTTTCGGCGTGACCGCCAAGGACCTGATCCTCTCCATCATCGGGCGGATCTCGACCAGCGGCGGGGCCGGATATTGCATCGAATACACCGGCGAGGCCATCCGCGCGCTGAGCATGGAGGAGCGGATGACCGTGTGCAACATGTCGATCGAGGCCGGCGCCCGAGCCGGGATGATCGCGCCCGACGAAACCACCTTCAAATACCTCCAAGGCCGGGAATTCGCGCCGGACGATTTCGACACCGCCGTGCGGCGTTGGCGGCTGCTGCCCAGCGACGACGACGCGCGGTACGACCACACCGAGCGATTCGACGCCACCAAGATCGAGCCGCAGGTCACCTGGGGCACCAACCCGGCGCAGGTCGCCGAAGTGGGCGCCAAGGTGCCCGACCCGGCCGACTACGATGATCCCTCCCAGCAAAAGGCGGTCGCCAAGGCGTTGGACTACATGGGCCTGGCGCCCGGGATGCCGATTACGTCGATTCCAGTCGACCGCGTGTTCATCGGCTCGTGCACGAACGGTCGCATCGAGGACCTTCGCGCGGCCGCGGCCGTGCTTCGCGGGCATCGCGTGGCCGCGGGCGTCGGGGCCATGGCCGTGCCCGGCAGCGGGCTGGTGAAGAGCCAGGCCGAAGTCGAGGGGCTCGACCGCATTTTCACCGAGGCGGGATTCGAGTGGCGCGAGCCCGGCTGTAGCATGTGCCTGGCGATGAACCCCGACAGGCTCGAACCGGCCGAGCGCTGCGCGGCGACGACCAACCGGAACTTCGAGGGCCGCCAGGGCAAAGGAGGCCGTACGCATCTGGTCTCGCCCGCCATGGCCGCCGCCGCCGCGGTGGAAGGACATTTCGTCGATGTGCGCGAGTGGAAATATAAGTAGAGGGATTGGGGATTAGGGATTGGGGGGCGGGGGCGACCGATCTGAAATCTCCAATCCCTAACGCGGCCCTACGGCCGCAACCCAACGGCGGGCAAGCCCGCCGGCTAAACGGTATTATCACAATTGGTTACGTCAAACATGCGTGCACGGCGTGCAGAAGTTGCAACGTAAGACTCTAATCCCCAGTCCCTAGCCCCCAGTCCCTAGCCCCTAGCCCCTGCCATGCAAGCTTTCACCCAACACACCGGTGTCGTTGCGCCGATGGACCGCCCGGACGTCGACACCGATCAGATCATCCCGAAGCAGTTCCTCAAGCGGATCGAGCGGACGGGCTTTGGGCAGTTTCTGTTCTACGATTGGCGGTTCCTCGACGACGGCGCCGACAATGCCGAGTTCGAACTGAACCGGCCGGAGTATGCCGGCGCGAGCATCTTGCTGGCGCGGCGGAACTTCGGTTGCGGCTCCAGCCGGGAACACGCGCCGTGGGCGCTGGAAGACTACGGCTTCCGCGTGATCATCGCGCCGAGCTTCGCCGATATCTTCTACTACAACTGTTTCAAAAACGGCGTCTTGCCGATCAAGCTCGACGAGGCGACGGTCGACGAACTGTTCGACCGCTCAGCACGGTATTCCGGCTACAAGCTCTCGATCGACCTGCAGCGCCGCACGATCACCGACGAGCATGGGCTGTCGATTGCGTTTGACGTGGACGAGTTTCGCCGGCGCTGCCTGCTCCACGGCCTGGACGACATCGCGCTGACGCTGGAACACGAAGAGAAGATCACGTCGTATGAAAAGGCTCACGGGGTTGTGTGAGCGGCGCTTGAATGTTACGATGGCATGACGTGGCGGAGGAGTTGGGAATCATGTCGATTGGAATTCCTTTAGATCATGAGTCCGTTGCCGAGTTCTGCGGGCGGTGGAAGATTGCCGAGCTGGCGGTGTTTGGGTCGGCCCTACGCGACGATTTCGCCCCCGACAGCGACGTAGACATCCTGGTGAGCTTCGTCGAAGATGCCGACTGGAGTCTCCTGGACCACGTGGCCATGGAGATGGAACTATCGGAAATCGTGGGGCGCAAGGTGGACCTGGTTAGCCGGCGAGGAATCGAGCGCAGCCGAAACTGGATTCGTAAGAACACCATCCTCTCAACAGCGAAGCGGATCTATGCGGCCGGATAACGCTACAATTTTGGACATTCTCAATGCTGCGCAGCTCGCCGTTGAGTTCACCGAAGGCATGAACAAATCCGCTTTCTTGGCGGACGTGAAAACCCAGTCGGCCGTTCTGCACCAGTTGCTCATCGTCGGCGAAGCGGTGAAGCGTCTTTCCGACGAATTCCGTACCGCCCATCCGCGGCTACCGTGGAGAATGATTGCCGGCACGCGCGACAAACTGATTCACGAATATGACGGCGTCGACCTTGATGAAGTGTGGCGAACGCTCAGCAGTGACATTCCGGAAATGATTACGGTGCTCGACCAACTCGTTGCACACAACGACGATCACTAAGGGGGCAGTTTCTCGCGGATAGATTTTCGCGCATTGCCTCACAGCGGCGGCGCTTGATCGAACGCAAAACATCGTTCGCACCACTTGGCCACTTGCAGCAACGCCATGTCATCATGCCGCGGCCCGACCAATTGCACGGCCGCCGGCATGCCGTCACCGGCCAGCCCGCAAGGGATGGAAACCACCGGCAGCCCGGCGCAGCTCCACGGGGCCTGAAACTTCGGCGTGCCCGTGGTCGCCAGCGTGGCCGGGGCGGTCGTGTCGGTCGCCGGCATGATCAACGCGTCGACGTTCTCCAGCAGCGAAGCGGCCCGGCGGGAATACTCGCGCCTCCACACCAGTGCGTCGGCGTAGTCCACCGCGGAGATCGTCAGCCCCTCGTCGAGCAATTCCGCGATCATCGGCCCGTAGGATGGGCGAGAGGCGGCGAACGGTTCGCGATGATACGCCGCCGCCTCGACGGCCATGATCCGCCGGTGCATCGGCGCGACTTGCTCAAAACCGTCACGGAAGACGACCGGCTCGATCCACGCGCCGCCGTCGCGAAGCTTCGCCAACGCCGCTTGCGTAACGTTGCAGACCGGTTCGTCGGCTTCCTCCATGAAGAACTGTTCCAGTAGTCCAAGCCGCGGCGGCCCAGTGGCGTCGGCATCCACATCGAGTGGCCGCCGTACCGGCGGCCTGCCGTCGTCAACATCCCTCAAGCATCGCAGCATGATCTTCACGTCGCCGACCGTGCGCGCCATCGTGCCGGGATGGTCGAGGTGGTGGCTGACCGGGACGACGCCGTCGGTGCTGAGCGCAGCGAACGTCGGCTTGCAAGTAACGATGCCGCAGTAGGCGGACGGCCGCACGAGCGATCCGCCCGTCTGGGTGCCCAGCGCGCCGAGGCACATGCCCGTGGCTACCGCAACGGCCGATCCGCTGCTCGACCCGCCGGGCGTGTGCCGCACATTCCACGGGTTGAGCGTCGGTGGAGGATCGAAGCAAGCAAACTCGACGGTGACCGTCTTGCCGAGAATCACCGCACCGGCGCGGCGCAAGGCGGCCACCAGCGGCGCATCGGCCGTGGCGAGGTGCTTCGCGCGCAACGGCGAACCGGCCCGGGTGGGCAGGCCCGCGGTGTCAATGATGTCTTTGACGCCGATCGGGATGCCGTGCAGCGGCCCGCGCGGTTTTTCGCGGCCGAGTCGCTCGGCGGCCTGCCGGGCGCCGGGCTCGTCGACAAGCACCCAGGCGTGCAGCCGGTCCTCGTAGCGACGGATTTGATCGAGACATTGCTCGAGCAGTTCGATTGGCGAGATGTGGCCGGCGCGAATCTTCGCCGCCGCGTCGGAGATGGAAATCGGCTGGAACACTTGCCCGTCCTGGTTCTTGTGGTGCCGGCGGTGCTTCGCGGCAAGGATACCCCAGTTTCTTGATGGATTCAAGTGATTTCGCCAAGAGCGCGGCAATGAGGCCGCGAACAGCCTGTATCGAACTCCCCTTTTTTCCGAAGTCCCCGTGACTGTGGACCTTGTCTTTGCTATAATTGCTATGTGTGAGGATGGTCGACATCTCAGCCCGCCACTTGGCGTTGCTCGAAAACTACCGGACTGTTTGACAGGATGGTTGTGTCATGCGGCAAACATTTACCATGGAATACTGGATCGACGAAGGCTGGTACGTGGGAAGGTTGAAAGGCATTCCTGGCGTGTTTAGTCAAGGGAAGACTCTGGAAGAACTGGAAGCCAACATCGAAGACGCGTACCGGCTGATGACTCAGGAGGAGGAGGCGCCGTCCGAGGAGGTCTACACAAAGGAAATCGGGGTCGAGGTGTGAAACGCAATGATTTCATCCGGCAACTTCTATCCGAGGGATGCCACCTCGCCCGCCACGGCGGCAAACACAACATTTACATGAACGCTTCCACTCAGCGAAAGGCCCCGGTTCCTCGTCACTCGGAGATCCGGGACAGTCTGTGTCGGCTTATCAGGAAGCAGCTTGGGCTTTAGGAGCCTGGGTGACGGAAGGGAAAAGGAGTCTTCTTCACCGGTCGCGGCCTTGTGATTTGGGCGCGGCCGTCGGTCGCCGCTTCGATGGGCCCCTATTCAACTTGCCACGGATCGTGCAAAATTGCATCCTCGCCGCCCAAGGGGCAGGATACCCGTTTTTCGCACCCCTCTTACGGAAAGGAGCCAAACATGAGTTCCACGATTGTAGACATCCGCGCCCGACAAATCCTCGACAGTCGAGGGAATCCGACGATCGAGGTGGACGTGGAAACGGCCGACGGCTCCTTCGGCCGGGCCGCCGTGCCCAGCGGCGCCAGCACCGGCGTGCACGAGGCCTGGGAACTGCGCGACGGCGACAAGAATACGTACCTCGGCAAGGGGGTGCTCCAGGCCGTCGAAAACGTCAACAACCCCCTGGCAGACGAATTGTGCGGCATGGACGCCCTCGATCAGGTTGCCCTCGACCAGCGGATGATCCAAATCGACGGCACCGAAAATAAGAAGGAACTCGGCGCCAACGCCATTCTGGGTATTTCCTTGGCGGCCGCCCATGCGGCGGCCGATCACTGCGGGCTTCCGCTGTTCCGCTACCTCGGCGGCGTCGGGGCCCGGGTGTTGCCCGCCCCGATGATGAACATCCTCAACGGCGGCTCCCACGCCGACAACGACGTCGACATCCAGGAGTTCATGGTCATGCCGCTGGGCGTCGATTCGTTCGGCGACGCCATCCGCTGCGGCTGCGAGATATTCCACAACCTCAAGAAGGTGTTGCAGTCGAAGAAGCTCTCGACGAACGTCGGCGACGAGGGCGGGTTCGCCCCCGAACTCAAGAGCAACAAGGAAGCCCTCGATCTGATCATGGAAGCCGCCGAAAAGGCCGGCTACGAAATGGGCAAGCAGGTGTTCATCGCCATGGACCCCGCCTCCTCGGAGTTCTACGACGAAAAGACGAAGCGATACGGCGTTGACGGCAAGCAACTCGAATCGGCCGAGTTGGTCGACCTCTATGCCGAGTGGGTCGGCCGGTATCCCATCCGCTCCATCGAAGACGGCCTGGCCGAAGACGACTGGGACGGCTGGAAGACGATGACCGACAAGCTCGGCGATACGATTCAACTCGTCGGCGACGACCTGTTCGTGACCAACACCAAGCGGCTTCAGCGCGGGCTTTGCGAAGGCGTCGCCAACAGCATCCTGATCAAGGTCAACCAGATCGGTACGCTGACCGAGACGATCGAGGCGATTGTGCTGGCTCGGCTCAACGGCTACACGAGCGTCATCAGCCACCGCAGCGGCGAGACCGAAGACTCGACCATCGCCGACCTGGCCGTCGCGTTGGGGACCGGCCAGATCAAGACCGGCTCGGCCTCGCGAACCGATCGCATGGCCAAGTACAACCAGTTGCTGCGGATCGAGGAAATCCTCGGCGCCGCGGCGCTGTATGGCGGGCCGATGTTCCCGGCCAAACGATGAACACGTTGCTCGAAAACCCCGTGCCGATCCTGCTCGTCGGCGTCTTGGTCGAGGCCGTGCTGGGCGTCATCCTGTGGTGTACCGGCCGTGGCGCGGTCTTCCTGGCGATGATCGGCGTGTTGCTCGTTGTGCTGGCCGGCGTGGGGCTTGAATGGCTGATCGTGACCGACCGGGAACGGATTGAGACGGCGCTCGCCGGCGCCGCAGCCGCGCTCGAGGGCAACCCAACGGGCGATGACCGCGCCGGGATGCTCGACGAGTACATCGCCGAGTCGGCCCGTGAGACCCGCGAACTCGTGGTTTGGGCGCTTAATCGGGTGGAATTCACGGAGGTCAGGATCACGAACCTCGAGATATCCGTTGATCGACGCACCAGCCCGCCTACCGCTAAGGTTGAACTGAACGGCTACACGGCGTTCAAGGACCGAAAGGGCGAGTTTCCTTACGAACGCCGGCTCGTTGAACTCACCATGACGTTGCACCGCGCGGAACGGAAGCGCTGGCTTATCACCGACGACATAATATGGCACGACGATCCGCGATAGGCCCGGCGTTCGTAGTGACCGCATTCATGCGGTCCGTGGGCTGTTCGGCCCGCCGCCGGCACGATTTCCGCGGTGGCGATCGTCAGAGCAAGGCGCCGTTTCGTGGGGAGTGAACCTGTTGCTTGGGGGACGTGGATCGTGGCTTTATCGTTCGGTTTCAACCATCAGCGGCGGGTCTGCGGGATCATAGGTGCTCATCGTCGCCGCCTTTTTCGGATCGTAGACGTATCGATCCCCGCTGCGTAGTTCGGGCAGGCGGATCGAGTTGGCCTTAATGATCTCTTCCATAAATTTCTCGTGGCTCTTCGGAAAGTGCTCGTGGGTCGCGCGGTACATCTTCATGGCTGAAGCGATCTGGATATCGAACACGACCCGCTGCCGCATGGAGAAATAGGTGGCGATGGGTGTGGTCACCAGCCCGCCGCCGTAGCCGCGGCCCCTCTTGCCCACGCCGACCGTGGCCGCTCGGCGGATCGGCTCCGGCGCCTTTCCCGCTGCCGACGGTGATGGAGGTGGCGGAGGTGGCGGTGGCGGCAGGGGAAGGGCCGGCTGCACGGCTGCATCCGCCGGGGGTTCGACCGGTTCGACCGGTGCGGGCGGCTCGCCGCGACAACCGGCGATCACCGCCATCGCCAGGACGCACGCAAGATGTCTCCACTTCATTTTTCTGCTCCTTCCGGATCCCGCGTTGCGCCGTCTTCCGACGCCAAGTCGGGCAGGCGGAACTGCCAGGATTCCATTTCGGCCAGGATTGATTTCAGGGTCATGTTGTAGTCGAGCGGAGTCAGGGTAATGTTTCCCTTCGCCAGCGCCGACAGGTCGGTTTCGCTTCCGGACGTCGCCTGGGGCGGCCCGCCCGTGACCCAATAATCGTCGCGACCCCTCGGGTCGATTCGCTTCTCATATCGGTCCACGTATTGCGTGATGTTCATCGGCACCGCGCTGACTTCGGGCACACCGTCCAAGGCGGCGGTGGGGATGTTCATGTTGTACAGTTGTGGCTCGGGGCCTTTCTTCTGGTAGATTTGCTCGATGATGGTTCGCGCCAGCCGGGCGGCCTTGTCGAACTGGGCGTGCTCGTCGTATTCCAACGACACGGCCACGCTGGTGATGCCGAAAAAGGCCCCTTCAATGGCCGCGGCCACCGTGCCGGAGTAAAGCACGTTGATGCCCGCGTTCAATCCGCCGTTGATTCCGCTGACGACGAGGTCGGGCTGGCGTGGGCAGAACTTGGTGATGCCGATTTTCACACAGTCGGCCGGGCTGCCCTCGACGGCCCAGCCCCAACGCTGCTCGCCGTGAAACACCTCCTTCACGATCAACGGGGTGAGATAGGTGATCGAGTGTCCCACCCCGCTTTGTTCGGTGGCCGGGGCCACCACGTATACCGCGCCCAACTGCCGCAACTGCCGCTCGAAGGCCGCCAGGCCCGGGGCGTATATCCCGTCGTCGTTGGTCAGTAAAATCAGCACGCCGGTGGATTCCTTGCCTGTGCGGGCTGCGTCCATTTTCCTTGGGCGCTAACTTGTATGATAATCGCAGCCGCGGTCGATTGCAAGCGCCGCGGCGCTAACGTGTTGTCGCCAGAGGAGTTAGGTGGCCGGCGGCTGATCGCAGCGAAGCCCTGGACCGGCCGCACTGGTGCATCGCAGCGCTTCGCCCCAGCCGCCGCGCGGCTTACCCCAAGGTCCGCCACTGGCTGGACCGGCCACCGGGCTCTATAATATTAAGTTTTCCCATGGAACGGCCCCATGAGCAGGACCGCCGATGAAAAGGTGCTGGTGCTGGATTTTGGCTCCCAGTACGCGCAGCTTATTGCCCGGCGGGTACGGCAACAGCAGGTCTACTGCGAGATCGTCCGCCACGACATCCCGGCCGAGCGGATTGAAGAGCTGGCCCCGATGGGGTTGATCCTTTCGGGCGGGCCGTCGAGCGTGTACGAAGAAGGGGCGCCGAAATGCAGTCCGGCCATCTTCCAGCTCGGACTGCCCGTGCTGGGAATCTGCTACGGCATGCAACTCGCCTGCGAAGCGCTCGGCGGCAAGGTCGAGAACACGCCCAGCCGCGAGTACGGTCGGGCCCACTGCCGCATCCTCCGTACCGACGGCCTGTTTGCCGGCGTGCCCGGGCAGACCCAGGTCTGGATGAGCCACGGCGATCAGGTGGCCCGGGTTTCCGACGACTTCATCGCGCTGGCGGCGACCGACACCTGCCCGTTCGCCGCCGTGAAACATCGCGACGAGCCGATCTACGGCCTACAGTTCCATCCCGAGGTGACCCACACGCCGGCGGGCCAGACAATCCTGGCCAACTTCCTCACGACCGTTTGCAGGTGTTCCGGCACATGGAAACTCGGCGATTTCGCGCGAGAGACGATCGAGGACATCCGAGATCGCGTCGGTGACGACCGCGTGATTTGCGGGCTTTCGGGCGGCGTCGATTCGTCGGTCGTCGCCGCGTTGCTGGCCGAGGCCATCGGGCCGCAACTCTCCTGTATCCTCGTCGACAACGGCGTGCTGCGCAAAGGCGAAGCCGAATCGGTCATCCGGGAATTCACCGACCATTTTCAGACCGATCTGCACGTGGTCTACGCCGAAGACCGGTTTCTCTCGGCGCTCGAGGGAGTGGTCGAGCCGCAGGAGAAGCGGCGGCGGATCGGTCGCGAGTTTATCGAGTGTTTCGCCGACGAGGCGGCGAAGATCGAAGGCGCGAGATTCCTGGCCCAAGGCACGCTCTATCCCGACGTGATCGAAAGCGGAGGCTCGGTGGACGGGCCGGCCGCCACCATCAAGTTGCACCACAACGTGGGCGGGCTGCCCGAGGACCTCGCCTTCGAACTCATCGAGCCGCTGCGTGACTTGTTCAAGGACGAGGTCCGCACGCTGGGGCTGGCGTTGGGATTGCCCGAGGATATCGTCTGGCGTCATCCTTTCCCCGGCCCGGGGCTTGCGGTGCGGTGCATCGGCGAAGTCACCCGACAGCGGCTCGACGTGCTCCGCGAGGCCGACGCCATCGTGGTGCACGAGATCAAGCAGGCCGGGCTGTACCGCGAGACGTCGCAGGCATTCGCCGTGCTCCTGCCGGTGCAAAGCGTCGGCGTGATGGGCGACGCGCGCACCTACGCCGACGTCGTCGCCGTCCGGTCGATCGACACCGAAGACTTCATGACCGCCGACTGGAGCCATCTGCCGTACGACCTGCTGGGGCGCATCTCCACGCGCATCATCAACGAAGTCCCCGGCGTGAACCGCGTCGTCTACGACATCAGCTCCAAACCGCCAGCGACCATCGAGTGGGAATAGGTTCGTTCGCCATCCATCCTGTAAAGCCGCGACCACTGGTCGCGGCGCCTTCCGGGTCTGGTGAGGGTTGATGTTGACACTTGACAAAGATATCACTAATGATACTATAGTAGTGTGGCTGGGATTGACGATATCGTTGAGCAGATGAAACGTCATCCGAAGGGTATCCGTTTCGCGGACGCCTGTCGGGTGTGCGATCACTATTTCGGCAAACCCAGGCGAAGGGCCACCAGCCACCGGGTCTACAGAACCCCGTGGCAAGGCGACCCGAGAGTCAACATTCAGAACGCCAAGGGCAAGGCCAAGGCGTATCAAATCAGGCAGGTTCTCAGAGCGATCGAGAGGTTGGAACATGAAAGCGATTCAAAATGATCACTATACGTACCGCGTGACGTGGTCAGAGGACGACCAGGAGTACGTCGGTCTCTGCGCGGAATTCCCCAGCTTGAGTTGGCTGGCCTCCTCCCCCGAAGCAGCACTTCGCGGGATTCGGCGAGTCGTGGCGGATGTGGTTGAGGACATGAAGAAATCCCGAGAAAGCGTTCCTGAACCATTGGCCAACCGAACATTCAGCGGCAAGTTCATGGTTCGTGTTCCTCCCGATGTCCACCGGGAACTCGCCTTGGAAGCGGCCGAGGCGGGTGTCAGCCTCAACCGCCTCGCATCGGCCAAGCTGGCGCATTGAGAAGCAGATGTGCGGGTAGCCAAATCAACCCCGACTTGCCTGCACGCATTGTCCCGCGCGCGATCTCACTGCGATCACCTCGACTTCTTTGTCGGCCGAATCTTCCGGGGCTCAAGCGTCACCACCCGGTCTCCGAGCGAAGACTCGAACCGCCTCAGGTCTTCGCAGATCATGTGCAGGTCGGAGTTGAACTGCTTGGTGTGCTCCATGCGGAATCGGCGCACTTCGTCTACGAATGGATCTTTCATGTTTCATCTCCCAGGAAGGCATCGGGCGATACGATTTCCGGGCATTCGTACCCGCCGTTCTCGATGGCTTGCCGGATCATCATCTTGGTGAACGGGTTGTTGATGTGGGCGAAGTTCCACGTCACGATGAACTCCATTCCGCCGATTGCGGCAACGGCAACATGAAGGGCGTCTTCCGGGTACTCCGCGGGGATGCCGCAACCGTCCAGAATGTCTTGTGCCAGCCGCTCGGCCTCGGGAGTCGTGGCCAGCACAGAGAAGGCGCTGATGGCATCCAGTCGCTTGCGTGCCAGCTCGGGATCGCCTTTCCCGGCCTCCTTGACGACCAGCGCGGAGACGTACGGCAAGAGTCCCTCGGAGAGCAGCGGCCAGAAGTCGTGGGTGGACTGCTGGTGACCGGCGACCACCACGTCACGGCTCGCCCGTCCCGCATAGTAGCCCACCACGCTCGTCTCGATGTAGACCTTTCGTTCCATGCCCATAGGATACTACCCGTCGCCCGGCGCATCAAGCAGCCGACTTCCCCTGTATCAGGAATTCCAGCACTGCGAGTGTGCGTCGGACGCCGCTGCCGGCTTGTCCAGCAGTGTGATATCGAGGTAGAATCGGGGCCATGCACAAGCAGCAACCTTGCTGCTGGATCCTCCTGCCAGGCCGAAGAACGACTTCCGGAGGACCCATTGCTTCCGACGGTCCACGGGCTGCCGCCGGAGTTCTATGATCCACGAAACCCGTGAAGCCGAAAGGAGCACTGCGATTCATGAGGCCATCGACGATATTCACGATAATCCGGTTCGGCATATTCAAACGTTCCACTCTGTTTGAACGTACATGCCTACCCGCAGTTGCGCCGCGCGAAGGCATGCCACCGACCTTCTCAAAACTTTGGGACGCTGTCAATAGTTATCAACGGCGGCGACGCTTCCGCCAAACGTAGACCGCAAACACAACAGCCCCCATGCCTAGCAGGGCCAGCGTGGAGGGTTCGGGGACAGTCGCAATCCATGCTTCCCAACGTCCGTCCGGGTTCTCGCCCCATCCCGCAACGGTGCGACCATCATCCGAAACAGCCTCGGCATATTCCAGCGACCAGCCGCTCAAGTTCAGGCCCCCGGCGGTCTCCAGCAGTTCCTGGAGGTCGCGCATGCCGTTACTTGCATCCCATATGAACGCCCGCTGAAATTCTGAGGTGTCAC
>JAUWWA010000447.1 GCA_030617125.1 Pirellulales bacterium
CCGCGACCTCTGATCCCCAGCCCCGAACTCCCAACTCGCAGTCCCATGTCCGTCCCCATGCCGCGATACCTGGCCCCTTTCCACCCGAAGCGAGTACCGCATTTCTTCACCGACGTGCTAATCATTGGCGGTGGGCTGGCCGGGCTCAGGGCGGCGCTGGCGGTGGATCCGCGACTCTCGGTGTTGGTCGTCAGCAAGGCCGGTTTGCAAGAGTCGAGCAGCGCGCACGCGCAAGGCGGGATCGCCGCCGTGCTCGCCGAAGACGACAAGTTTGAGGACCACGTGGCCGACACGCTCGTGGCCGGCGGCTCGCTGTGCAATGTCGCGGTGGTCGAGCGGGTAGTCCGCGAAACGCCCGAGCACATCGCCGAGTTGATCGGCTGGGGCACCGAGTTCGACCGTGTCGGCGGCCGGCTGGCTCTTGGACGCGAAGGGGCCCACGGCCGAGATCGCATCGCCCATGCCTTGGGCGACGCCACCGGCAAGGAGGTCATGCGCGCGGTGATCGGCCAGGTTGAACAGCGCCGCAACATCGACATCTGGAAGAACACGTTCACGATCGACGTCTTATCGCCGGAAGATACTTGCCGCGGGGCGCTGATCTGGGGCCGCCGGCACGGCAAGACGATGGTCTGGGCGAAGCAGACAATCCTGGCCACCGGCGGGGCCGGGCAACTCTATCGTGAGACCACGAATCCCAACGTCGCCACCGGAGACGGTATGGCGATCGCCTATCGGGCCGGGGCCGAACTGCGCGATCTGGAGTTCATCCAGTTCCATCCCACCGTCCTCTACATCGCCGGCAGCAGCCGAAACCTCATCAGCGAGGCCACACGCGGCGAAGGCGCCTGGCTGGTCGACCGCCACGGCCACCGCTTCATGCCCGACTACGACCAGCGCGGCGAACTGGCCCCACGCGACGTTGTCAGCCTGGCGATCGTCAGCCAGATGGAAAAGACCAAACACCCAAATGTCTATCTCGATCTGACGCGGTTGGACCCGGCGATGGTGCGTGCCCGATTCCCGGGCTTTGCCGAGGTGTGTGCGGAGTTCGACCTGGACATCGGCCGCGAGCGGATCCCGGTGCGGCCGGGGGCGCACTACATGATGGGCGGAGTCACCGTCGACGCCGAAGGCCGCACCAGCGTGCCGGGGCTGTGGGCGGCCGGCGAGGTTGCTTGCACGGGGTTGCACGGCGCCAACCGTCTCGCCTCAAACAGCCTCTCCGAGGCGCTGGTGTACGGTGCGCATGCGGGCGAAGGGGCATCGCGTGCGGCCGCCAAAATGCACGATGACTTCCGCGCCTTGATGCTCGAAAACCGACAGGTCGATGCGGTCGCCGAACCGCTCAATCTGGCCGATATCCGCAATTCGCTCACCAGCCTGATGTGGCGCGGCGTCGGCGTGCGCCGCGACGCCGAAGGGCTCGGCGAGGCGGCCGGAAGTATCAACCGCTGGTGCCGCTACGTCCTGGGCCGGCAGTTCGCCGACCCGACCGGCTGGGAATTGCAGAACATGCTCAGCGTCGCGCGGCTGATGATCGAGGCCGCCCGCGCGCGCGAAGAAACCCGCGGCGCCCATGTCCGCACCGACTTCCCCTTCACCGACGACGAGCACTTCAACCGCCACTTGACGTTTGTGCGCAAGTAAGACGGATTGGCAGTCCGTCTCAAAGAAAGACGGGCCAGGTTCACTTATTGACGTTCTGGGCGCGGCGTGTTAGCATGTCCGAATGTCGACAACCGGACATGTTGTTCTGGGAAGCATGAGCTTCGAGATGAAACAGGCGACAAGCTGTCGTCGGAAATCAGAGCTAACCCGTTGATCCCCCCACTAGCACCAAACGTTTTTTGGCCAAACGCGGTATCATGAGTACTTTTCCGGAAAAACAGGGCGGTGCGCCCGAAGATTACGGACCCCAGTGCGAGATTTCCGGAAATCAACTCGCACCCCTGTGAACGCCAAAAAACGTTTGGTGCTAGGAGACGAGTAATGCAACCCCGTGCCGCCTGCGTGATTATGCTGCTGATGTTTGTGACGACGCTTTCTCTCGGTGCAGCCGTTCGGCCGACGGCCGCGGCGGATATTCCGCCGTTGGAAGAGCGGGCTGCATGGTTCCAACACGACCGTTTCGGGATGTTCGTGCACTGGGGAGTCTACGCGGACGTCGGTCGCGGAGAATGGGTCCAGGACTTCGGCAAAATCCCGCTGGAAGAGTACGTTAAGCTGTATCCAAAATTCAATCCACAGAAATTCGACGCCTCGCGATTCGTTGCCCAGGCAAAGCAAGCGGGACAGAAGTACATCGTCATCACGACGAAGCATCATGACGGCTTCTGCATGTTCGACTCGAAGCTGACCGACTACTCGATCATGCACACGCCGCTGGGACGGGACGTCTGCAAGGAGCTGGCCGACGCATGTCACAAGGAGGGGATGAAGATCGGGTTCTACTACTCGATCATGGACTGGCATCATCCCGACTATACGCCGCGGCGAAAGTGGGAGAAAGACCGCTCGGCCGAAGGCGCCGATTTCAGTCGTTACGTCGAGTACATGCGCGGCCAGATCAGGGAGTTGATGACCAACTATGGGCCGATCGTCGCGCTCTGGTTCGACGGCGGCTGGGAGCGAACCTCGCC
>JAUWWA010000376.1 GCA_030617125.1 Pirellulales bacterium
GCCGGTAATCGCGGCGTTTGCCATGCTGGCAGCCGCAATCACTAGGGCAAAAACAAAGCACTGAAACACTCTCATAACGTCGCTCCTTTCGCACCAAAGTGCAAACAGACTTCACATCGCTACCGGGCCTCCAGAAACTGATCTGGATGAAACCTCCCGGCCGATGTCATTCCCAAACTGTGCCGCCCCTCACGTTCCGCCGTCGTAGTCTCAAATAGGGGCGGCCCCTATGGACCAGCCTCATACAATCCATGATGGCGAGCGGCAACAACAATTTTACCGCTCTGTGGTGTTGCCGGCCTGTCCGGCCAGCGTGCGGGCAACCGTTGCCAGCACCGGTTTAATTATACTTGTCGCTAAAACCCTGTCAAACGGATTTCCCCGAGGGAGCACCCTTCAGTATAACTCGGGCGGGGGGGGTTACCTGTAAGGCATTATGGGGAAACGGGTTGCGCGCTAGCGGATTGGCCGAAAAATTTTTCGCGGCGGTGCGAAATAGGGCCGGTCGAGCAGCCCGGGCGACGGACTTCCCGACGATTTGCTCTTCTTGCGGCGCGGGATGCTGCGATAGACTGGGGCGCGCGAGCGGCAAGCCTGCCGCCACGCCACGGCCGGGGCGGGGTGAGGAGCGCGCCCGCCGAGTGCGGAAGAAACAGTTCAGGATAAGACATTTGCCATGGAAGGCCAGCATGTTGTCGGAATCGCATGAATATGACCCGTTGATTCGCTCCGCCACCCGGCGGCTGAAGGGCCACGAGCGGCGTTTGTTCATCGCCGAAGTGACCGTCGATCTCTGCGATGGGAACGCTCGACTCTCGGAAACCCGCTTTGGCTGGGGACGCGAAACGGCGAACAAGGGGATGCAAGAGCTTCGCGAGGATGTTCTCCTCGAACGCGCCCCCGGTGGCGGACGGCCGAGATGGGAGGAACGCAACCCACAACTGGCCGCCGACATCCGAGCGATCGTCGAACCGAAGACCCAGACCGATCCCGAGTTGAAATCCACGCGCCGTTACACGAATCTCTCGGCCGCAGAAGTGCGTAAGGCGTTGATCGAACAGAAGCGTTATCGCGACGAGGATGTTCCCGCCGAACGCACATTGCGAGACATCTTGAATCGCATGGACTATCGGCTCAAGCGGATTCAGAAAGGCCGGCCGCTGAAGAAGACGAAAGAGACCGATGCCATTTTCGAGAACGTGGCTGCGGTGAAAGCGGCATCGCGCGGCGACCCGGAAACGCTGGAAATTTCGGCGGACACCAAAGCGAAAATGGCCATCGGCGATTATTCGCGAGGGGGAAAAAAGCAGGACGGGCTCGGACGGCAAAGCGGCGCAGGCGTGGGATCATGACCCGCCGGCGAAGCAGAAGCTGGTGCCCTTCGGCTTTCTCGTGATCGCCACCGGGGCGTTGATGCTCGTGTTTGGCCTACAGGAGACGAGCGACTCCTGGGTCGACGCCCTGCAACTCTGGTGGAGCCATGTCTGTGATCGCTTCGCGCACATCAAGCGCCTGGTGATCTATCTGGACAACGGACCCAACAACAGCGGCAGCCGCACGCAGTTTCTCAAGCGGATGGTGCAGTTCGCCGATTGGTCGGGCTTGGAGGTCCGGCTGATCTACTACCCGCCTTATCACAGCAAGTACAATCCGGTTGAGCGTTGTTGGTCGGCGTTGGAGCGCAAGTGGAACGGGCTGCTGCTGGGCTGCGTGAGCATCGTGCTGGCGTGTGCCCGGCGGATGACCTGGAAGGGAAAGCATCCCGAGATTGCTCAACTGCCGGGCGACTATCCGCTGGGCGTGAAGCTCAGCCGGAAAGAGATGGAGCCCTGGGAAGCCCGACTTGAGCGCTCACCAACGCTTCCCAAATACGACATCACCATCAAGCCGCAGAGGCAACCGGCGGCGGTAAGTTAGTTTCTGCCGCTCGCCTTGCAGCAATTCCCGGCCGGGCAAAAAACCCCGGAAATGTGGGGGGTGCGCCGAGACGTATTCGTAAAACGGGACAAGGATTTCAACTTGCCGATCGCCTCCTTCAGCGACTCAGTCATATAGTTGATCGTTTCTTCAGGGATGCCACACCACCAGGGCAGGCTGAACGAATTGTCCCACCAGCCCTCGAGCACCGGACAGTCGTGCTCACCGAAACCCATCTTCTGAAATAACGGGTAACGGTAAAGCGGATAATACTGCACGAGGCAGCGAATGCCGTACTCCTTGACCATCACGTCTATCAGGTCGTCGCGGGTCTTGCCGAAGGCTGATCCGTCTAAGTGCAACACAAATTGATGGAACACGTGCCGGTAGCCCGGTGGAATAGACGCAAACGAGATCTCCGGCACATCGGCCATCGCCGCCTTGATCTTCTCGGCCTGCTCGATCAACTTTTCGTTCGTCTTCTCATCCAAAGTCTGCAACAGTGCGCTGCCCAGGGCGCATTGGACTTCACCGATGCAGAAATTCTGCGGCCAAACGCCCTCCAAATCCAAATCGACGTTGCTCATCGCAGGTAACCAGTAACGCTCTCGCGGCTCCGGATAAGCACGGCACCCGTTGAACCGCAGCCCAGGTACGTGTTTTGCATCTGCGTCGGACCGCACGGTCAACATGCCGCCCTCACCGAGCGTCGTCATGTTCTTGGCGCCGTGAAAGCTGAAACAACCGAAATCGCCGAACGTGCCGACCATCTTGCTGTTGATTGCCGAGCCTGGCGACTGGGCGCAGTCTTCGACCACGCGCAGGTTGCGCCTCTCGGCGATTTCCAAAACGGCCGGCATGTCGACGGGCATGCCGAGCAGATGCGTTACGACGATTGCCTTGGTCCGCCCGGTGATCTTTCGCTCAATGTCGGCTGGATCGGCCACCCACGTGTTGCGATCAATGTCTGCCCAGACGATCTTGGCCCCCATCTCGCCGTAAGGGATCGCCGTGGCGCAGAAGGTATAGGCGGGCACGATCACCTCGTCTCCCGGCTGCAACCGACACAAGATAGCCGCCATGCGCAATGCGTTAGTGCAATTATCTACGGCAAAAGCGTGTCGCGCGCCGCTATACTTGGCGAAATCGGCCTCGAACTGCTTAAGGTAAGTCCCGCCGGTCTGGCAGTCAGCCTTCATCGCCTCCAGCACGGCGCTGATTTCGTCGGCCGAATAA
>JAUWWA010000208.1 GCA_030617125.1 Pirellulales bacterium
CACGGAGATGCAGCAGACAATGATGCTGCGATACCGAATGATCAAGATCATGCGGGATTACTTCGACGAGCAGGGCTTCATCGACATTGAAACACCGGTGCTGGGGCGCAGCACGCCGGAGGGCGCCCGCGATTATCTCGTGCCCAGCCGCATCCAGCAGGGGGCGTTCTACGCCCTGCCGCAGTCGCCGCAGTTGTACAAGCAGATTCTGATGATCGCCGGATACGATCGCTACGTGCAGATCGCCCGGTGCTTCCGCGACGAAGACCTCCGTGCGGACCGCCAGCCGGAGTTCACGCAGTTGGACCTGGAGATGGCGTTCGTCGACGCGGACGACATCATGAAGGTTGTCGACGGCCTGATGGCCCGACTGGCCAAGGAGATTCTGGACATCGAGTTGAAACTGCCGCTGCCTCGGATGACCTATGACGAGGCGATGGAGCGTTTCGGGCACGACGCCCCCGACTTGCGCTTCGGCATGGAGCTTGTCGACGTCAGCGACCTGGCCACACGGACCGAGTTCCGCGTGTTTTCCAACGCCGTTGCTTCCGGCGGCCGGGTGCGCGGCATCAACGCCAAGGGAGCCGCCGACAACTACTCCCGGAAAGATATCGACGGGCTGACGAAGTTCGTCATCGAGGACTTCGGCGCCGGGGGCCTGGCCTGGTTCAAGATCGACGCCTCGGGCAAGCCGTCCTCGCCGATCGCCAAGAACTTCGCCGACGAGTTGCTCGCGGAGATTGTCCGCCGGATGGACGCCGACCCCGGCGACCTGCTGCTGTTCATCGCCGACCGGTACGAAGTGACTTGCAAGGCCTTGTACGGCTTGCGCAAACGGCTCGGGGCCGAACTGAAACTCTACGACCCGGCTGAGATGCACTTCTCCTGGGTCGTCGAGTTCCCGATGTTCGAGTTCGACAAGGAGGAAAACAACTGGACGTCGATGCACCACCCGTTCACCACGCCACGCAGACAGGACCTGGAACTGCTCTTGAGCGAGCCGGGGAAGTGCCGGGCTCAGGCCCACGACCTCGTGATCAACGGGGCCGAGGCCGGCGGAGGCACCATCCGAATCCACGACCCAAAGCTCCAGCAGCAAGTGTTCCGCCTGCTGGGAATCGACGAGCAGGCGGCCAAGGACCGGTTCGGGTTCCTGTTGGAAGCCCTGCAATACGGCGCCCCGCCCCACGGTGGAATCGCCCTGGGGATCGACCGGATAGTCATGCTCTTTGGCGGCCTGGAGAGCATCCGCGAGGTGATTGCGTTCCCGAAGACACAGCGGGCGACCGATCTAATGACCGCCGCGCCCGCTGCCGTCGACGGCCGGCAGTTGCGCGAACTCGGCATCAAGCTCGCCCGTTGACGAATCGCCCCCGGACTGCGAAACTAGAGGGAAGAGCCTCGCGACTGCGGTCCCGGGGAACTTGCCGATGGCGGGCGATACACGGATAATACTGTATCGAAGAAAACTGACAGGGGAGGTAGTTTTATGCCACGTCGCAATTTCAATGTGCTAGGGATGAGGATTCTGGCAGTCTGCCTGATTGCCGTCTGCGCAGGTTGCCGCGAGCCGGCCACGCAACCGGCAGACAACACGACCGAACCGCCGAAGACGGCCGAGAGCAAGCCGGGGAGTTCGACGACCGAGGAACCGGCTGCCGACGTAGAGCCTCAGCCGCGGACGATCCCCGAAGTCAAGCTGACGGAACCCCTTGCCGAGACTTGCCTCGTCCGCGTCGGCGACACCATGCCCGAGGCCAAGCTGCCCGCTCTCGGGGGCGCGCCGACGCCGCTTCGGGAACATTACGGCGAGAAGCTGACGGTCTTGTTCTTCTGGACCAGCAAGAACATCTACGCGACGGCCGAACTGCAAGACCTGACCGAGGACGTGGCGGCGCCGTTTGCCGAAAAAGGGGTTCGAGTGATCGGCGTCAACGAGGGCGACGCGCCGGAGCAGGTGGCCATGCAACTCGAGGAGGCCAAGGCGAAGTTCGACAACTTCCTTGACCCCAACGGCGCCTTCTTCGCCAAGGTGGCCAAGGAGAAGCTGCCCCGAACCTACCTGCTCGACGCCCGCGGAAAAATCCTCTGGTTCGACATCGAGTATTCCGCCACCACCCGCCGCGACATCCTGCAAGCGATCCAGGTTGCCCTTGGGGAGGAATAATTGCTGTCTTTCGGCGCCGGAGTCTTCGCCGCCTCGGAGCGCCGCACGAACGCGGTGGCGAGGCGATGGTGTCGCTGGTGAGTTCGACTCATGGATCCTACCACGCAAACACGCGATTGGGGCGAGTGTCACGGCGAACGTCGTGTGGCGTTGGTTCAGATATCACCTGTGTTGGGCGATCCGGCCCGCAACCTCGCCTTGCACCTCGACCGGATCGAAGCCGCACGGCAACAGAACGCGGATTTGATCGTCTTTCCCGAACTCTCGCTAAGCGGCTACTTCGTGCGCGACATGGTGCCTGACATAGCGCTCGACCCGGCAGGGCCGGAAGTTGCCGAGTTGATCCAAGCGGCCGGCCCCGCCGCACTAGTGGCCGGGCTGGTCGAGGAGTCACCGCGGCACCGGTTCTACAATGCGGCTTTCTATGCCGAAGGCGGGCGAGTCGTGCACGTACACCGCAAGGTTTACCTGCCCACGTATGGACTTTTTGACGAAAGCCGGTACTTCGCCGCCGGCGAGCGAATCGAGGCGTTCGACACGGCGCGGTTCGGCCGCGTGGGCATCCTGATTTGTGAAGATTTTTGGCATCTCTCGGCCGCTGCCATCATGCAGGCCGAAGAGGTCGATTTGTTGATGTGCGGGGCCAATTCACCCGCCCGCGGCGTCGACGGGCCCAAAATCCAAACCGCTGAAACCTATGAACGGCTCTCCCGGGCGTTTGCACAATTGCTCGGCGCGATGGTCGTTCTGGTCAACCGGGTGGGATTCGAGGACGGGCTGTGCTTCTGGGGTGGCAGCTTGGTCGTCGGCCCCGACGGCCGGCTTTGCGCCCATGCGGCGATGTTCGACGAAGCGATAACCATCGCCGCTTTCGACCCGGCTGAGTTGCGACGCCAGCGGCTGGTCGCTCCCTTGGCGCGCGACGAGCAGTTGCTTCTGACCATCGAAGAACTCAACCGTATCAAGCGGCAACTGTATGAGTGACTCCACCGTACAAGTCGACCTCACCATCAACGCCGAACTGGTCACCGATATTCTTTGCCGGTTTATCCACAACGAGATCCACCGCGCCGGGTTCCAACGCGCCGTGGTCGGGCTCTCAGGCGGCATCGACTCGAGCGTTGTGACGTTTCTCGCCGCCAAGGCGTTCAGGCCCGAAAACGTCCTGGGGGTGACCATGCCGTACAAAACCTCCAGCGAGGCGACCCGGCGCGACGCCCAACAGGTTATCGACCGGTTGGGCGTGCCGACGGTCGACGTGCCGATCACCAAACAGATCGACGCCTACTTCAAGCAGTTTCCCGACGCCTCGCAAATGCGGCTGGCCAACAAATGTGCCAGGGAGCGGATGACGGTGCTTTACGATCAGAGCGCCGCATTCGAAGCGTTGGTGGCCGGCACCAGCAATAAGAGCGAACGGCTCCTGGGCTACGGCACCCAAGACGGCGACATGGCCTCGGCGGTCAACCCCATTGGCGATCTCTACAAGACGCAGCTCTACCAACTCGCTGGTTACCTGGGCGTGCCTGAACAGATACGCGAGAAAACGCCCAGCGGCGATCTGTGGGTTGGTCAGACGGACGAAGGTGAACTGGGATTCACCTATGCCGAGGTCGACCGCCTGCTGGTCTTGATGGTCGACCGCCGCTGGCGGCGGGCTGAGTTGATCGGCGGGGGCTTCGACGCCCAGTTCGTCGACCGTGTGGCGGCGCTGGTCCGCCGCAACCACTACAAACGCCGGATGCCCGTGATCGCCAAACTCTCCCACCGCACCGTCGACCGCGACTTCCGCTACGCCCGCGATTGGGGAACGTAGTCCAGAGGGACGGTGGCTCTGGTGAAGCGGAGCAGCGGCCCCGTGCGTGACGCGCCGAGGTTTCGCTGCGCCTGGCCGCCAGTCGCCCGCCGCCTTGCTCGTACATCCATCCGACCATGTTCTGGGCTGGCAGGGAGCCCGCGTCGGCTGTTTCCGCCCGTTGCGTGCCGCTGCGGGTCTGCCCAGCAGCGACTGGCACCTGGATCCAGTCGCCCAGAACAAACAAGATGCTGAGCACCACGAGTACCCGTCGTCCTGCCGCTATCTTTGTAGGATCAATTCCGCACATGGTCGATTTCCTTGGTAAAGACAGAAAACAGTAGCACACTCTATACGCCGTAACAGCCGACGCCGGGGTGTCCGATAGGGTCAGGCGGTGGCGCGTCGTGCTCGAACTGCCACCTTCGCAGCGCGATTGTAGAAGTGGGATCCTTTCGCCCATTGCTTGATGCTCGTGCTGCCCCTGGCATTCACAATCAAGCCAATGGAAATGGAAGCTTGGTTCTTAAGCATTGTCTTTGCATAGGTATAACCGGGATTCAGCTTCTGCTTGCCAAGTCTCTTCATGATCGTGGAGTAGCGATTAAGGGGGTTTTTAGCCGCTTCCCATTTGTCTTCGTTATTAGGGAGGTAGCATTGGGGGATAACGCCCGCTTCTTCCTTGGAGAATGGCGCCCTCCCAGCCATATTGGATTGGCCAAGGAGAAGATAGATGTGAAGATTCTCCTTGGGACCATGATATCCGTCAGAAGCATGTTTTTGTGCGGATGATGACGAACAAACTGTCATGCAGAGAAACAAGA
>JAUWWA010000168.1 GCA_030617125.1 Pirellulales bacterium
CGTAGCCGCCGATCGAAACCATCAGCAAGACGGCCGCGGCCAAGCCGACCGCCCAATTGGCGCCGCGAGCCCAGGACGCGCGTGCGGCAACGGGTGGCTTGATCGCCGCCTTCGGTCGGGGGGATTCTGTGCTAGTGCTCATCGGTCTCTCCGGGCGTTTTGGACTCTTGGGTTGAGTGTTCTTTTCAATTTCGCGCATCTTGGAGATGGGCGATTCGGCTGTACCCACAGGCCGCCTCAGAGGGATTCTTGGGGACCTGTGCCGCGCGGCCTCCGCGAACAGATCCGCCATCGCTCGGGCCTCGTCGTACGCCCGGGATAACTCCTCATCGGCGCCGATCCGCTCGCGCAGTTCTGCCGCTTCTCGCTCAGGGAGCAAATCGTAAACCAGTTCCAGCAAACGCTGGCGTGTTTCGGCGTTAATGGCCATGGTAGGCAGTGGATAGTGGATAAGTGGATAGTCGCCAAGGGAGGGCGTTCACTCTGCTGATGGTTTTTTCAGAGCTTCTCGCAATTTCGCCAATGCCAGTCTCATTCGAGTTTTTGCGGTGCCGACGGGGATGCGGATCCCCTCGGCGATCTGGTCGTACGTCATCTCGGCGTTTTGGCGCAGCAGGAAGACCTCTTGCTCCTCGCGGCGTAGTCGACGCACTGCCTGGCGGACCAGGGCCAACTGCTCCCGGCGCAAGGCGTCGGCTTCGGGCATGACGTCTCGGGCAACCAGTGTCTCATTCCCTTTTTCCAGCGGACGGCGCCGGCGCCGCCAAGCCGCGGCACGCATGTCGCGGCCGGCATTCAACGCGACCCGGAAAATCCATGCCTTCAGGTTCTCGATCTCCCCCAAATGACTGCGGTTCCGCCAACACTTGACAAACGTCTCCTGCAACGCGTCGCGGGCGTCTTCTGTATTGCCCAACAGGTAGTACAATGTGCCCAGCAACTCGTCCTGATAGCGCGAGAACGCCTCCTCCAACCGGTCGGCGGCCCCGGAAGGATCGGCTTGGCGTTCACGCCGGGTTGCGGGAGAGGAATCCATCTTTCGATAGTATAGACGATGCACTGCGGACGAGAGTTTCGTCGGAGAAACGATTTTTCATCGATTCATCGCTCACCATTGATCATTCAGCATTCATCATCCATCACTGCAAAGGCCATATTCTAGGCGACACCAGGCCGGTTTTCCAGCGGCCGCAGGGGCCGGGCCCATACCGATACCGATCGGTATGGCATAACTTCGACGCCTTGTGCCCCCAGCAAGCGGGACATGTTCGTCCATGATACGCCCGTGTATGAATACAAAAGCGGCGCCCGGATGTACGCCCGGTGCCGCACCCAGAATGGATGCTACAACCCTTCGACTGACATCATCGTGGGGGCCAAGAGCACGTGCCACCGCGTGCCGGGGCGAAGAAACCGGCATCGCCACCAGCGAAGTACCGCTGGGAGGCGGCGTGAACGCCGAAAATATCAGAAAATGCACCGAGTATCTCAAAAAAACCGACTTCAGCGGCGCCATCTCTTTCGAATGCTACGGTACTGACGAGAGTATCGGTGCGAGCGTCGAGTTCCTTCGCCCGCTGCTCTACCCAGCCGAGAAACTGGCGAACCCTGCTAAACGAGGCAAGGACATTTCGCTGTTTTGCACCGGTTCCACGTCGTTTACCAAGACAAAACGACGTGTGGGACAAGCCGGCGCTCGTTTTCTTCAAAGAACCGGCGTTCTGAACTCCACGTTCAGACACGCTGTGTGGAAACGCACGAACGACAAACGCGACCGACTTGTTCGAGGCGCCGCCGCGCGATCAACACTCGCAACGCCGACAACCGCGCAACAGCACTTTCTCGCGCTTTCAGTGGCACGGAAAACCGTCGTTCGGTTTGCGGTTACCCATGGTGAAATCGGCGAGTTTTCGCACGAGCGAAAATAGGCAGCGACGTTTCGGGCACTTTCTTGGAAAAAAAACGCCTGATCGAAAAAAGTTTTTCAGCCAGTCCAACGTCCGCAACGCCTTCGTTTCGGTTCCCTGCTGTCTCCCAACCGACACGACACTGCACCGATTCGCGGTGGTGTCGAGATGTTGTTTCACGGGCCTTCGGTGGTGACCGCCAAAGCGATGCGGCCAACGTGGAACGCGACTACGAGGAAGCGCCGAGAGCGTGTCGTGCATCGTGGCGACCGGAGTGTGGCAAAGCAGCTCGCGCACGCGAATTCGACGCCCTTTCTGACTGAAGAATTGGTCCATTTCGGCATGTGCGTATTGCCGGTCGGCGGGGCGGAAATCGTGCCGGAAGCAGCCGCGCCGCGTGACGCTAAAGTCTTATGCGCTAAAGGGTTGCGTCAACTCGGCGAAATGTCGTCTTCGCACTCCCGTCGCAGCGGCGAAGCGACGATTCGAGCAAAACCGGATACGCGGCCACTGGCGCGCATCGCGTAGCCAATGTGTCTGACGAAAGCGGGTTTGCCCGACGCGTAACGGGACGTCGAAACGCGCTTGAGAGGCGCGCAAAACAGGCCGCAGCGCGCGGTGCGACCGCTCGCCAAGCGCGATGAATGTAGACGTTGCCTTTCGGCGCGCGTCGAGGAACGATTGACGACTCGAAGTGGTGCGTCACGGCGCGCGGTGCATCCGATTGCCTGTTGCTTAACGATGCGGTCATCGAGAAAATTTTGTCCTAAAGCACGAATTGTACTTGCAAAGGTTTCCGAAATGAGTAGGATTGTGAAGAATGTTGGACCATGAAAGGTTCTGCTGAGTTGAACTTCCAGATAGAGGAAGGAGTTTCGACGCCAACGGAGGAAATGAACGACGGCTTGTTTCGGCGCGTTTGCGTGCCGGTGACAGGATGTCGGAGAGTTCGTTGTCTTGTTTCTGTGGCGATGAACAGTCGTGCTTCGGCCCCAGCCCGAATTTCGGCAAGGAGATTGCCCAACTCGTTATCTAGGAGGATGTGAGGTGGCCAAGAAAAAGGCAACTCGCAAGAAGGTCGCCAAGAAAAAGGCGGCCAAGAAGAAAGGCGCCAAGAAAAGGGCGCCCAAGAAGGCTGCCAAGAAAAAGAAGAAGGTAGCCAAGAAGAAGAAAGCGGCTAAGAGAAAGAAGAAGGCGGCGCCCAAAAAGAAAAAGAGGGCCGCCCGCAAGAAGAAAGCTGCCAAGAAGAAGTAGCTCCGCCGACGGTTAAACCGTCGACGAGAACGACTTCTTCGTTCTTCGCAACTTACCACGACGAGAAAGGAGCGCTCGGCAAGGATGTCCGGGCGTTCCTGTTTTCTTGGTGCGCCAGCGAGTCTTTCCCCTCGGTGGCGGGGCATCTGGTGCTTGTGGCCTGTCTCCGGAGGAGCGTTTAGTGGGACCGCTTGCGGCCCCACTAACCCGGATTATTCACAGAATGTGTAGCACAGGCCTTCAGCCTGTGGCTGGGCAACACAGGCAAGATGCTTGCACTGCATGGTTGGGGTAACACAAGCAAGATGCCTGTGCTATATAATTGGTCTATAGATAATCCGGGCTAAAGGCGACTCCACGTTCGAAGTGAGTCAGACTCCTACAGCGGCGAGGCCGATTGTGCCGCCACGTCGGCCAGCACGATCAACGCTCTCCGGCCGCGGCCGGAAAAATCGTAGAGCTTTTCGCGTTCGATGAGTCCCTCTTGTTCAAGGATCGTCGGCGGAAGCAGTTTGGCTGAGAGCGGCCGCAGCAATCGACCTTCCAAGCCGGAGCGGCGAGCAATCACTTCCAGGTGTTGCCGCCGCTGGCTCATCGGCCGTTGTCCGAGGACCTCGCCAGTAATTACCACGCAGGCGCCGACTTGTTCCGTCAGTCGGCCGCTTGGCCATCCGGCACATGTAGATCCGGCAGTCGATGCACGGATTGACGCCTTTCCCATAGCCGTATAGCGGATTGCGGATTACCTCGAGGTAATCGTCGTCGACGTCGAGCGTAGTCATCTTGATGCCCATCGCGGCGGCGGCCTGTGCCGCGGCGGCCTGAGAGCACGAGTAGATCGTGCGGATGTTCAGCGCTTCGACCTCGAAGTGCTGCTCTTGCAAGATGCGAACAGACAAGGCGCTGTCCAGACCGCCGGAAAAGAGTGCAACGGCGCGAGACATGCTAATCGTCAGTCGGGAATGGCAGGGGCTTGCCGCTAAGCTGGCTCAGAGCGTTTTCGGCGGCGCGTTGCTCGGCTTCCTTCTTGTTTCGGCCCCAGGCCGCGTGGTAGCGGTTGGCGCCGACCTGGGCCGCGATCTTGAAGCACTTGCTGTGGTCGGGACCCTTTTCGTCGAGCAACTGGTACGTTGGCGTTGTGCCGTGTCCGCGCTGGGCCAACTGCTGCAACAGCGACTTGTAATTGCTGCCCGTCTCGCCCTCGACGACCAACTCGATCTCCGCGGCGATGTGCCTGTCGATGAATGCCCGGACGGCACTGTGCCCGCCATCGAGGTAAATGGCGGCCACCAGCGACTCGAACACATCGGCCAGCAGCGACGCCGGCACGGTCGGGTGGGTGGTCATGCCCTTGCCCAAAATGAGGAAATCCTGCATTCCCAGCGACCTGCTGATCTTTGCGCCCGTCTGACGGCTGACCACGATCGACTTAATCTTGGTCAGGTCCCCTTCGAGGTACTCGGGGTAGCGGTGGAACAGCCGCTCGCAGACGACGGCCCCGAGGATGGCGTCGCCGAGGAACTCCAGCCGCTCGTTGGAGGCCAGCCGATGCTCGGCGCCCGAGGCGTGTGTCAACGCCGCGATCAGCAGAATCTTGTCCGAAAAGACGTAGCTGATCCGCTGCTCACAGCCTTCCAGCAGCGACGACAGCTCGGAATCCATAACGGTCTCGGAACATACGGGCATACGCGGACTCGTGGACGAGGCACACGAAGGGTGAAAGACCGACGATTTAGGTAACTTTAGCACTGGAAGGTGCAATTGTCAATCCGCAATCCCGGCCCATTCCCCCCCACCGGTAGCGAGAAGCCGCAAACTCCTCTTGCCGGCCAAGTCCGTGCGAAGGAAAATCGGCTCAGCGGCAACCATCCAGGGGTAACTGTCGTCGCGGAACGAACTGGTCAACAACCGGTCTCGTATCAATATGAACACCCCATTTTTGTCAAAAGGAGGACTGTCGAATGAGAAACACGAGAAACTCCGCCCGATTCCGCTGGATCATGGCCGTGGTGCTGATTGCGGGCCTCGCCTTCGGGGGCGGGGTCTTCTGGCAGGCTGCCGTCGGCGAGGACCGCTCGACGGTGGCGGAATCCAACGGCGTGGCGAAAGCCA
>JAUWWA010000431.1 GCA_030617125.1 Pirellulales bacterium
CGCGAGTGCCTCGGCAATTTGGTCTTTGGCGAAGAGGACGACGAACTACAGGACGCCGTCGTCCGGCTCTTGCGGCGGCGAAAGAAAACCCTGGCCACGGCCGAATGGGGCACCGCCGGTCTTCTCGCCCAGTGGCTCGGCGGCGTCGACGCCGCCGTGGGCCATTACCTTGGCGGCCTGGTCGTCGGTAGCGAAACGTGTCTGGTGAATCTGCTCGGTACGCAGACGGGGCTGACGGCCGGCAATCCGCCCACCGGCGGCGACTTCGCAGAGGCGATGGCCGCCGGGTGTCGCCGACTCTTCGGCGCGGACTACGCCGTGGCGGTGGGGCGGTTTCCGGAGTCCGACCCGGCGGCCGCCGACCCTGAGCCGGTGTTTTTCGCGCTGGCCGGCCCCGACGGTGCGAGCGTCGAGCGGTTGCCCTACGCCGGTCATCCGGCGTGGGTGAAAATCCTCTGCGCGAAGCGCGCGCTGAACCTCGTGCGGCTGGCATTATTGAGTACCCCCCAATGAACGTCCTCACGCTCGAAACGACCTGCGACGAGACGGCCGCGGCGATTGTGACCGATCGGCTGGAAGTGCTCGCCTCGGTCGTCGCCTCGCAAGACGATCTGCACGAACGATTCGGCGGCGTCGTGCCGGAAATCGCCTCCCGGGCACACCTCGAGCGAATCTTGCCGGTTATCGACGAGACGCTCGGCCGAGCCGGATTGACACTCGACGATCTCGACGCCGTGGCCGTGGCCAACACACCGGGGCTGGCCGGGTCGCTGCTGGTCGGGCTGGTCGCCGCCAAAACGCTCTGCGTGGCCAAAGGGCTCCCGCTGGTGGCCGTCAACCACCTCCAGGCACACATCTACGCGTGCCGCTTCGGCGCGGAGTGGTCAACTGGTAGGGAGCATACTTTTTCCCCTTCGAAGAACATTTTCCCTTGTGTCGGGCTGATCATCAGCGGCGGGCACACCAGCCTGTACCGCTGCGGCGGGCCGTTGGAGTTCGATCTGCTCGGCGCGACGATCGACGATGCCGCCGGCGAAGCATTCGACAAGGTCGCCGCCATGCTCGGCTTGTCCTACCCAGGCGGGCCCTCCATTGAGCAGGCCGCCAAGGCCGGCCATCCCGACGCCTATCGCTTCCCACGAGCAATGCTCAGAGGCTCCCTCGAGTTCAGTTTCTCGGGCCTGAAGACGGCCGTGCGTTACCAAATCGTCGGGCTAGGCAAGACCGACTTCGCCAAGATCAAGCTCCCCGACGGGGAAGTCGCCGACCTGGCGGCCAGCTTCCAGGAGGCGGTGGTCGATTGTCTGGTGGGCAAGGCGACGGCCGCGCTAAGACCAACGGGTATGCGGATTCTCTGTGTCGGGGGCGGCGTGGCGGCCAACACCCGACTGCGCGAGCGGCTCGCCGAGGAAGCAACGCGGCGGCAGATCGAATTGCACGTCGCGCCGCCTAAGCTGTGCACCGACAACGCGGTGATGGGGGCGATCGCCGTGGAGCGGCTGCGCGCCGGGCTGGTCGAGGACCTCGACCTAGACGTCGCGCCGCGCGTAGTGCGGCGATGACGACGCGAAGTCCATAGCACAAGCATTCATTAAGCAAGGCAGACCCTTGCGGCTGTGCGGCGTGAGGTTGCCGTTAGAATCCGCCGCCGCCAAGACCGCCACCGCCGCCGCCGAACCCCCCACCGCCGCCGCCGAACCCCCCGCCGCCGCCCTGCTGTCCGAACATGCCGCCGAAACCTTGGCCGCCGGTTCCCCCCCGCCCCTCGGCGCCCTCACCGGTCGCCGTGTTGAACGTGTTCACCTCGGCGATGCCGGAGAACAGCGGCATGGGGGTAATGCGGACGTACCGGCGGTCGGCGGAAACCACGGCGGTGACGGAAAGGAGGGTGCCTTCGGGTAACGTGATGATAACCGGCTGGTAGCCGACGGCGCCGCCGCGGACGAAGGGAATCCGTCCGGCGACGAACGGGACGGCCCGCCGCGAGGCCATCAGGCTTTGCAGCGCCGCGGGATCGGCCGCGGCGGCAAGCTGCTGGGCGAGCACCTGGCGGCCGACGGCCGCTTGCACGTTCGCGGCGTGGGCCAGTTGGTGTTCCTCGAGCGGCTCCTTGCGGCGACCGCCGCTTAAGTCGAAGACCACCAGGGCTTCGTTATTCTTGAGTGAAACCTTTCGGCGGATTCTCTGGGCATTGCTGCTGCGGAAGTGTTTGATCACCTCGACGTTGACTTTGCCGGCGGTAACGTTCCCCCACACGCGTCGCACGAGCATGCGGTACGTTCCGTCGAATCCCTTGGGGCAGACGTAGATTTCGCGGTATCCGTCGGAGTTATCGGTTCCCAGCCGCGAGGCGCCGTCGCCGAGGATCACGCCGCCGCCGCTGGTTCGGCGGTTCCGCAACGAGCAGACCGTGCCGGAAGGCTCTTCGATGAGCAGGTCGACGTCGGCCTCGCCGGTCCAGGAGACGACGACGACGCAGTCGCGCCTTACGGCCTCGTCCAGCGCCGCCTCGTAGGCCTTGGCCCGGCGGGGATGGCGCTTGTCGGCGCGGAGCTTCTTCAGCGTGTCGTTGGCGACGAACAAGGCGAGCTTCCAGACGTCGGCCTGGTCGTTGGTCCACGCCTGGCTGAGGATGCCGAGCGTGGCCCACTGAACAGCGTCGAGATCGTTGATCTTTCGAGCGGTTTTCAGGCCGTGCATGTAGGGTTCGGCCCAAAGGGGCCCCATGTCGGCCACCTGGCGGTAGATTTTCAGC
>JAUWWA010000024.1 GCA_030617125.1 Pirellulales bacterium
CGATGGTCGTACTGGGCCGGTCGTCGAACATCGATGTTGAAGTGCACCTCGACACTTGCCGCGAACTGAACATCCGCATCTTCCGCCGAGCAAGCGGCGGGGCTGCGATCGTCGCCGGGCCAGGCTGCTTGATGTACGCACTGGTGCTCAGTCGCCAAGAGCGGCCGTTGTTGCGCGCGCCCGGCGGCGCTCATCGGTACGTCCTCAATACCATCGCCGCGGCGCTGAAGCCGCTGGCGCCCGGCGTCGAGTGTCGGGGCATCAGCGATCTGGCCATTGGGCAACGGAAGGTCTCCGGCAACAGCATCCGTGTCAAGCGAGATCACCTGCTGTACCACGGCACCTTGCTGTATGATTTCCCGTTGGAGCTGGTCGATCGCTGTCTGGCGATGCCGCCGCGGATGCCCGACTATCGCGACGGCAGGGCGCACGGAGCGTTTCTGACGAACCTTCGGCTGACCGTTGCACAAATCCGTGACGTTTTGGTGACCGCGTGGAACGCGCGCGAGCCGTGCAACACTTGGCCGCGCAATCGGACGGCCCGGCTGGCGGCTGACAGGTACGGCCGAGTGTGGTGAAATTCGCATTCGGCGCAAGAAGGTGATTTCCCCCATGTTTCCGTGTTTAAGAAGACTCCCGAAAACTACCGCCGTAACAAACTCAGCGCTACGCCGATCGCCATCAACCCCACCGCCCAAATCGCTTCGTAGCTGCTCTCGCTGACGGCATAGGAAAGGCTGGAGTAGAGCATGAACAGACTCGAGACGCAGAAGAGGATCGGCACGACCGGATAGCCGGGCACGCGATACGGCCGCGGCGTCTCCGGCTCGCGGTAGCGGAGCACGAACAGCGACAAGCCGACCAGCAGGAAGAAAAACCAAAAAATCGGCGTGGTGAACTCGACCATGGCCTGGAAACCGCCCTTCGTCTCCCGCGTGAGCCACCCGAATGCCACCGTCAACACCAGCGTGATCGCCGCCTGGATCAGCAGCGAGGCGACGGGCGTTCCCGTCCGGCCGCTCCACCGTCCCAGCCAGGCGAACAGCCGGTGTTCGGTTCCCATGGCGTAGTAGATGCGAGCGCCGGTGAAGATCATGCCGTTCATCGCTCCCAAGGCCGAGATGCAAACGAGCAGGCTGATCGCCCGACCACCCCACTTGCCCGCACCCAACCGGAACACGTCGGCGGCGACGGCGGCCGAACGGCGCGTCCCTTCCAGGCCCAGGGCGTGGACGAAGGCCAGGTTGACCAGCACGTAGATCACCGTCACCGCGACGGTGCCCACCACCAGCGCGCGGAGGATGTTCCTGTTGGGATTGCGGACCTCCGCGCCCACGTAGGCCATTTCGTTCCATCCGCCGTAGGTGTAGAGGATCAGGATCATGGCCAGGCGGAAGTCGGCGCCGGCGAGTCCCTTGGCGGCCGCCGGGGGCGGCGCGTGGCCGCGGCCGAACAGCAGCCCGACGACGATAATCATCGCCAACCCCGCAACCTTGACCACCGTCAACAGGTTCTGGGTCCATTTGCCTTCGCGAACGCCCAGGTAGTTGATGCCGCTGAGGACCACAATCGACAGCACGGCGTAGGCGATGCGTGCCTCGGGCACGTCGGAGAATGCACCGACCGGCTCGTCGAAACGCTCTGCGAAGGGCCAAAGCCGGTTGGCGTAGCGGCCGAAGATGAACGCCATCGCGCCGATCGAGCCGGGGCGAATCACCCAGAGCTGCGCCCAGGCGAACAGGAAACCGGGTGAACGGCCCAACGCCCGGGTCAGGTACACGTAGTCGCCGCCTTCTCGCGGGTAGGCCGTGGCGAGTTCGGCGTAGCAGAGGGCCCCCATAAGCGAAATCACACCGCCGAGCACCCAGAAGCCGATCAGCCAGCCGGCCGACGGCGCGCAGGCCGCAATGCCGGGCGTGGTCTCGTAGATCCCCGCCCCGATGATGATCCCCACAATGATGCACGTCGAATCGAACAGCGTAAGCTGACGCTTAGGTGCGGGCCGATCGGCTGCGGCGGGCTGCTCGATCATGTCCCCCAGCATACGCCGCCGGCCGGGAAAGGGGAAGGGGAAAGGATGAAAGATGAAGGATGAAGGATGAATCTCTGGTGGGCGCCGTCGCTCGGTTTCTATCCACTAACCACTATCCACTATCCACTATCCACTGCCCTCTGTCCTCTGCCTTTATTCACACGCACAAATGTACACTATCGCGCGCCGGATGTAATGACGAAAAATTGGACCATTGCAGAGGGAAGGCGTATCGGAGTGCTCGTACCCGTGCTTGTGCCCGTGGGCAACTCGGCGCCGAGGATTTCCACAAGGATAACGGCACACGAACGACGAAAGAATTGCTAGCCAGTGAACACTACCGCCCACTGTCGGCCTGCCCCCGCGATTCCGCCTGCTCGGTTTGGTACATTGCAAGGATGCTCTCAGGTGGCACGTCGGGTTGAAACAGATGAGCGGGCCCAAGAATGTAACCGCCGCCGTGGCCGAAGACCCGGCAATAGCGATCGACTTCCGCTCTGACTTCCTCAATCGTGCCATGTGGGAGAACATGCTGCATGTCGATGCCGCCGTGGAAGCAGATCTGCTCACCGAAGTCGGCTTTAAGTTTGTCCGGCGCCATCTCCGGCCCGACCGGCTGGATCGGGTCGAGTACGTCCACTCCCAACGTGATCAGGTCGGGAATGAAGTTCCGGATCGCCCCACAGCTATGGTAGAGCACCTTACCGCCGAGACCATGAATACAGTCGATCATCTCCTTAAGGTAGGGGGCGACAAACTGCCGGAACATGGTCAGGGAAATCAACGGCCCGGTCTGGCTGCCGACATCGCTGATCAGAAGGTAAAGGTCGATCCGTCCACCGGTGGCTTCGGCCGCTCGCGTGTAATCCTCCTTGTAGAAGTCGGTGAACTTCCGACCCAGGAAATGAACCCAGTCCGGCCTCTGGACCATGTCCAGGAACATCCCTTCCCAGCCTCGCACCAAGGCGGGCCTTTGCCAAACGTCGGCGAACCCGTACAGCAAGGCATTTTGCTCATGGCAACGACACTGCTGGGCCATCGGCGAGTAGTCGAACCGGTCCGGCGTCGGCCAATCGAAGATCTCGAGGTCAGAGAAGCTCGCGGCGTCGGCCAGCGCTCCCGGCAAATCCTCACGCATGGGACCCCAAGGAGTGTGCTTGTAGATATAGCGCTCGCCCCAGAAATTCTGATAAACGCCACTGCCGACCGGCTCCTCCGGAAGCGCGGAGACTTCGAGATGGCGAACGTCCACGCCCAATTCATCCAATAGGCGGTTCCTGTCGTCATGTCCCACGTGGGCAAGCAGCCGTCTCCAGGTTGGCTCTTCTGCCCAGAAATCGCGCGGCACCCGGTCAGGCTGACCATGTTCCAGGGTAGTAAGCACTCGTTCGCGCGGTGTCATATTGGCTCCACAATAGGTAGCAGTTCACAGGTCCGTTCTCGCACACCACTGCAACCTGACTGGGGTTGCTCAAGTATGGCCGTTCGCGCCGGCGTCAACTCGCACGTATTGATTGTCATAGTTCCATTGTATAACGACAATGCGCCGGGTGCGACTGCTGGCTTGCCCAGCAGTGCCGGTGGGGGTCGGTCTACGGCCTCATGAAACGACTCGGCCGGTGGCATGCCTTCACGTGGCGTAGCCGCGAGTAGGCATGCACGTTCAAACAGGATGCAACGTTCGAATATGTCGAACCGGACTATCGTGGATATCGCCGATGGCCTCATGAATCGCCGGCGGCTCGACCCCATCCATGCCCACCCCCGGCTGCGCCGCGTGAAGGCATGCCACTCGCCGGCGTTGAGTGGCACCCGGCGGAAAATCATCGGTGCTGCCCGCTGAGGATGCTCTGCCGGGACCATCATTTGTGTTCCGTGACACGGAAGTCTGCGATGACACTGGTGCGGCGATTTGCGCCGTATATATAGATCAACCCCTGAGAGGCGTAATCGGTTCTTGGCGCCGAGTGAATCTGCTTGCCGTCCAGTACAAGAGTAACCTCTTTCTCATTCACACTGACCCGCGGCTTGCAGATCTTGTCTTCACCAAAAGCAAACTCTCGGGTGAACGCTCCCTTGTCGCCGGGGCCTGAGATATGTACTCGCTCGTCCTCAATCACAAAGCTGTACTGCGACGCTGACAGGCAGACGTCTAAACGGACGTAATCCAGTGAGTCTTTCACATTTTTCATGGAAAAGGAGACTGAGAACGGCACGCGTGGCATCTCTTTTCGCACTAGCCTTGGGTTCTTACCAGAACCGCGAGCCCTGCGACGGATCAGCCACTCGCCCCTTTGTCGCCATTTTCCGGACAGTGCGATCCAACCAGGAGGGTCCGACATGATTTGCCGAGGATCGCGGGCGGGCTGCGGTGGTGTGGCCGTGGCAATGAGTTCTCTGACCGCCTTAACTGCTGCAAGGTGCCGGGGTTTTGCGGAACATAACCCATACCTACAACCGATGTCGAACAGATCGCGTTCCAACGCCACCTCGCACAACGCGGCGGTCACGGCCTCGCTGGAAAACCCCTGTTTCCCCATCGCTTTGCGGATGGATTTCTCGTAGTGCGACACAAACCGCAAGAAGTCCAGCCCCCCTTGACTGTAGCAATAGACGTAAAGACCGGTAGGGGGACGCCAGGTCTCTTCTCTGTTGATCTCATTCATTCGATCCATGAAAAACCACATCGAAATCTGCCCGGTGATCTGTGCACCACCGGCGCAACGGCTACGCTCGACGATCAGTTCGTGGAGTCCCCCGTGGTAGAGTTCAAAGTTGTGCCCCAGTTCATGGCCGAAAACATGGTCCAGCACCGCCACATCCTGGTAGAGCAAATCGGAAGGAAAAGTAATCCGAGTGCCGAAATGGGTCGCCGACGCTCCCCCCCGCCGGACCGGGAAACGCAGACAGGTTCTTGGAATCGCCCGCTTGGTTCGTTGCGAGACCTCGCGCATGCGGTCTTCGAATCGATCCGCCTGCTCGAGGAAGTTGACCATGGGGCTTTCAAGCACCGCCGGCACGCTGGTCCAGAAGTGGTCACTGGAGAGAATCGTCATCGGCTGGGCAACAAAACGATTCTCTGGCGAGAGCGTCACGGGCAGACCGAACGTCCATTCGCGGACAAGCCCTCCCGTCCCTTCCCGACGCAGCTTTTTGGGGATATTGAAGAAGGTCCTTCCGGATGGTGTCTGATCGACTGGGTGCATCCTTCCAGCCAGCCAGAGTCCTGCGCGGCAAGGCACACCTTGGCCAGTTCGGGTGAGGAATCGGCGCAGAAGGTGGCCGTTCTGGTCGACAATAAAGAGGCAAGCAAACCTAGCCCCTTCGGCCAATCCTGCGGTGAGATCCGTGTCGACATTAAGCGGCTGCGTCGTTTCCGCCTGGAGATGATAGTACCTGGCGACGAACTCCGCCATGACAGATTGGTTGACAGGACGAGTGTAACCAAGGGAATACTCGCCCGGACTCAGGAGCACCGATTCAGGGTCGCCGAAGCGGATCTGGCCCGTCAACCCGTGACCTCCGTGGAGAAACCAAGACACGGAGGCCCGCCCCCGCCCTCCGCGAACGTCCAGTTGTGCAGGAGCTTCGGCCGGCTCGCGTTTCCCGTCGGGGGTTTCCGAACTGAAGTTGCCCCAATGCAACGCGAACGCAGGGTTTTCCCGATCGTGATCGCCTTCGCTCCAAAGCTCCATCTGCCGCTGGTTGGGAATCTCAAACGTCATCCTCGGACCCAGTGGCACATCGACCGGAATCCAAACGGGCAGGTGATCCGGTTTCACGAAGAACCGTTTGTGGCGCAGCGGACCGGTGTCCGAGGTCTGAAACAGCCAGCTCTTCTTGACTGCCGGACGCAGAACCGTTTGGCTACCTGGGCTGAGTTCGACGTAATCCGAGCACGCCGCAACGATCCTTCTATTGCGACCATGTTCCGGCCAGCAGCCGCAAGCGAAAAAAGCCCACTTGCCGGGCGGAATTCTCGCCGTGACGTCACCGTGTTGGCCCGTCTTGCCCAGATAGGCTTCTTGCCAAGGAAGGTCGTCTTGACGCCGATCTTCTCTCGTACCCTTCCGGTCGGTGGTTGGCCAGATCAGATTGAAGCCGGGACAGAACCCGTAAATCGAGGCCCCAGGCACCGGTTTCCCACGAATCGTGCGAAGGCCGATCCGCACATCGCGATAGGCAAAATCCGAGAGTAGCTGAGATTTGTCGCGGAGCCGCCTGCCGACTTCCCGTCGACTGGGCGTGACATTCGGAGCCGTATCGCTTCGGCCCAGTTCGGCATGGCTTGAACCTAGCACAACCAAGACGACAAACGCACCAGCCAACAACGTCTGCAAACCGTTGAGTGTTTTCATCGCTATCCCTCTTGGCGACAAGGCTTCACCTGTTCCATTGAACGATTCCCCTCAATCGACATGTGGAGGCGCCTTCAACATCGTTCTCGCGTCATTTCACGACCGCATGGACTGGAGGCTCGGCGAGTAAGTGTTCACGGGTCTCGGAACCATTTCCAGGCAGTTGTCCGCTGAACGTACAAGTGGTATTTTCGCTGAAGCTGTTTGTGTTGTCAAGACTCTGGCCCGGAGGGGCCAACAGGGCTGCTTGGCTTTCTCCTCGCGGCGGTCCACGCGCCGAGAGACAGACAGGTCGTTCCAAGGCCGGGCGAGGGGAAGAGGAAGGAGGAAGGATGAAGGATGAAGGAGGAGGAAGGATGAAAGAGGAAGGATGAAGGAGGAAGGATGAATGTTTGATGGGCGCGGTCGCTCGGTTTCTATCCACTATCCACTGCTTTCGTGGTTTCGTCCTTTCGTGTTTTCGTGGCGAGAGACCGCGACAGACACGCCGGGTGCCACTGCTGGCTTGCCCAGCAGTGCCGGTGGGCGTCGGTCTACGGCCTAATGAAACTACTCCGTGCTGATAACGGGAGAACGCGAACTTCTGAACCTCCTCCCGGTTGTGATCGTGCCCGGCTCACCCGTGGCAAGCGCAAGGTTTCATACTTTCAATCATACCCGAGACAAACACTGCTGAGCAAGCCAGCAATGGCACCCGGCGCTAACTCACCTGTTTCATCGCCACGAAAACACGAAAGGACGAAAATGCGAAATGGCCGCCGATTCGCGGTGCCGCGCGCTGCTTGCGTGATTTCGTCCTTTCGTGGCGAGAGACCGCCACAGACACGCCGCTTGTAGTGCCAGTGGTCTGTCGCAGCTTAACGGTCATGTTTAGCGGGGCCGCAACGCGGCCCGCGGCCCGTGATCGTCGGATTTTAGCGGGCCCCGTTGCGGCCTCGCTAAACGGTCAACGCCACGTTTGCAGTGATACGGACCAACACGCCGCCGCTACTTCTTCTGCGGCGTTTCCCACTTGATCGGGTGAATCGTAACCTTCCCATCTTGGATCGCGAAGGGCTCATATTGCTTCCGCGCGGCCTCATATTCGTGGATTTGGTTTTCCACGTGGGTCACGCCGAATTGCAGATTGCGGGCATTCTTGGCGGCTGCGTTACACTTGCCCGCCAATTCGAGGCGCCGTCGGCCGTTTTCGACGATCTCCTCAATTGCAGCCTTTCGGGCCGCTAATCCCACCAGTTCGATTTCGGCGGTGACCTTGACCGTCTCGACCTGCTCGGCACGGCTCTTGCTTGCACTCTCACGGACCAGAATCCGATGACACGCCTCGATTCGGGCCCTGATGCCGGCCAGATCGACGGAAATCAGGCGCAGTTGCGTCGTGAAGTTGACAAGCGATTCGCTAGTGAGGTCTTCAAACTCTTTCAGTTCTTCGAGTTGCGTCTTGATGCTGCTCAACTCGACCGTTGCTTTCTTCGCAGCGTCACGGCGTCCTGACAGTCTCTTCTCGGCGGCTTGTCTGAGTCGCAGGTATTCTTTCTGGGTTGCGTAGGACAGTCCCCAGTCGTAGAGAACAAGTAGTCCTTCAACCAACTCCTCGGCACGTTCCGGGGTCGGAGCGAGGACTTCAAAGTGGTAGTCGAAACGGCTAGTGCGAGGATCGTTCGGATTAGGAGATACCTGTATCCGAGAACGGATTAGGGTTCCGGCCTTCGTCGTAAGTGCAAGAACAATGTCTTTCGATGGCAGTCGATTCTCTGGCGTATTGCGCGCCAAGTCTGCAAACAATTGTAGCAACAATTGCGGATGAGGTCCAGGGGTCTTGTGAAACGCCATACTGTAGAGCTTGCGAAGGTTCATTTCCACATTATCGCGTCGACGAAACCCCGGACCAAAACTCGGACGCGTCTGTGGAAGGCCTACGGAACGAAAGACGGCAACGTAGCGTTGCTGAAATAACTCCGGGTCGGGCACGTAAAACGGCATGGAATACTCTTTCTCGGATCTCTCAAACGTGAGTTCACGTTTCGGGATGACCGGCTCGGTTACCTGAGTGCTTTCTTCCACAGAAGGCTTGCCTTCGGCGTCAGATTGTCCTTGGGGGCCGGGATCCGCTGCACGCACGTTGATCGCCAGCAGCGTGATCAGTACAGCGTAGAGATAGGTTGCTCGTTTCATGACTTGGGCTCCTCGGTTGGGGGAATGATCGGCATCGACGCTCCATCGACCGGCGCGGTGCCGGCGTAAGTACTCTCCAGATAGCGTTGGGCCCGGGCCCTGTACGGTTCGAGTTCCGGCCGGGTCGCCAAGAGTCGCACCGCCGCCGCCAGCCGCGCGGAGCGGCCTTCCCGGGCGATGAACGTCTCGACGTCGAAATCGTCCAGCAGCGGGTCCGTCTGCTCGACTTCGGCGGTTTGCCGAACTTCCCGGTGCGCCTCGCCGCGCCAAGAGAGCCACAGACCGGCCGTCAGCACCAGCGCGGCAAGACAGGCCGCCACGCAGGCGGCCGCCCGGAGCGGCCGCCTGCCTGGTCGAGCAGGGCACGGACCGGGCAAGGGAGCGCGGGCGGCCGACTGCCGCCAAACCTCCCGGGCCAGATCGAGCGAACGCCCGAGCAGTTGCAACTCCGCCCGGCAATCGGGGCACTCGGCCAGATGGTCGGCGACCCGCCGGGCGTCGGCCGGGGATAGTTCCCCGTCACCGTACGCAGTGAGCAGTTCGCCGATCGGGTCGCAGGATTTGCTAGTCATGGCTGTAGCCTGAGCGTTTCAGTTCCAGGGCAAGTTGTTTCCGCGCCGCACGCAACCGGCTGCGGACGGTGGAATCCGGCATTTCCAGGATTCGCCCGATTTCCTTGGAATCGAATTCCGCGAAGTATCGCAACACCAGCACCGAGCGCAGTTGCGGCTCAAGGCCGTTTAGCGCACATCGGACCATTTCCTTTTCTTCTCCCCGGCAGAAGGCCTCTGCCGCGTGGCCGCCGTACTGGGAACCGCCGCGGCGCCCCGCCAGGGCGCGCCACACGGTCCGCCATCGGGCTCGACGCCGGTGTTCGAGGTTGCACCGATTGGCCGCGACCCGAAAGAGCCAACGTCTCAGCTCGGTCCGCCCGGCTCCTGGGGGCCGCTTTCGCCATGCGGTCAGGTACACGTCTTGCAAGACGTCCTCGGCACGGCTGGGGTCGATTCCCATGGTGCAGGCCAGCCGCGCCAACTCCGGCGCCGCCGCGTCCCAGACCGATTGCAGCAGTTCGCAGGTCCGTTCTCGCACACCACTGCAACCTGACTGGGGGTGCTCAAGCTTGGCCGTTCGCGCCGGCGTCAACTCGCACGCGTTGATTGTCATAGTCCCATTCTACAATAACAATGCGCCGGCCGGGCAAAGTGTTGAGGGAATCTCGACCTCTTCGCGCCGCCACTGCCGGCGTTCTCGTTGATCGGCGCGTCGAGTAGGAATTCTCCGAATTCGTCGTAATCGACACAGTGGACACTTACGCAAGGGTCGACTCGCGGGTACAGGGCGATCCAGATCGCCCGATCGATGGCCAAGGGCAGGGCGAAACCGTCGTTGAAGTCGGTGTGCTCACCGATGCGGTTGATCGGGCCCGGGCCGCGCAGACAACCCATTGGGGTGGCTCGCCGAAGCGTTCGGCGAAACGCTTGGCGGCGTCCTGCGGCTGGATGAGCAGGATCGCGTCGCTCCGGCAGATTCAGGTAACTCAGCGCGGCGGAGCCCCAACTAGAAGAGGGTTTAGGGTTCAGGGTCCAGGACTTTGGGGCAACGCTCTCATCCAACAACCTGAATCCTGAACCCTGACAACTGGGGCCTATCCATCGTGGCGTTTCTGCTCGCGGTGGTCAAAAAAAGTCAATCGGTTCGCTCGATGAACACGTCGTCGGAGACCCGGCGCTGGGCCGCGATACCCAACTCGTCGCGGCGACGGCGACGACCCACGGCATGCCACGCACCGAGGCCCTTCAACTCGGGCATTATCTGGAGGAGTTGGTCGACCAGTGTTTGGGCCATCCGGCGGATCGGCGCCTCCTTGGTATCCTCGAGAATCGTCATCGCGGTCTTCATAATGCGGACCAAGCCCGCGCGTTCGAGGACGGGTGGCGAGAGCGGATCGCCCGGCTCGATCAGCAATTCGAACAGCGGAACCTCCAATGCCTCTTGCCACTCGTACAAGCGGCTCAACAGCATGTCGGAGGTCTCC
>JAUWWA010000083.1 GCA_030617125.1 Pirellulales bacterium
CAGGGCTCTGCGGGATCATTCACCCGCCCTAGGTGGTGTAGACCAGGGAGTTTCACCCTGACCCCAACCCCAAACTGGACGTGCAAGTTTCCAAGCATCCAGCTTTCCAGATGATTCTATTCTCATGATTCCCTCGCAGTCTTGAGCTTGTGACACCACAGACAGAGGGTCTGGATGTTATCCAAGTCATTGGCCATTTCGAGGTTGGCAAAGCTGTTGACAGGTCGGATATGGTCCGCGTGCGAGGTCTTGGCCGAAACCACGACCGCACAACCACGGCAGTGAAAGCCGTCGCGGGCCAAAGCCTTCCATTTGAGGTCCCCGCTTCCTGGCCTGGCATGTTCCGAGAGAACCAAAGCGGCCTCCCATTCATCATCGTCCAGGTACCGATCACAGCCGGGCTGATACGGTTCAGGCGACGAGTAGTAATAACTCGGCGCCGTTTCCTGGAACCGGGCCAGCGTACACGCCTCGTGAACGCCGATTCTGTTCCCGAGTCGGTACTTGCGGAAGCACTTGGCAGTCGATATGTCTTCCTTCCGACATATCGCTTTCGCCGTGATCCAGAAAGCCTTGTGGTCCAGCCCATGAGCAACTCGTGAGAAGTTGTGGGCTGCCTTGAAGTAGTTCGACCAGCCACGAATGACCGCCGAAGCACGGACAAGGCGGACCGAGATACTTTCCTGCATTGGGCGATAACGAAGGGATTCGCCCAAGCGACGTTGGATGCTGGCGATTGCCTTACGGCCTACCTTTACCTTCGGTACCATCTTCCCAGATTGGCCAACACCGACTCCGATGTTGAATGCGAGAAAGTCGTACCCGTCCCTCACGTGGGTAATCCGGGTCTTTTCGGCCGATAGTTCGAGTCCGCAAGTCTCCCGAAGGAAATCGCGGATCTCGTCCTTTAGCCGCTCCGCGTATTGCCGATTACAGCGTGTGACGAACACACACCAATCGTCGGCGTAACGGCAGAACCGGATGTTTGGCAAGCTATGGGATGATCTCCTGCGCTTGGCCGCACCGTAGAACCCTTTGGACTGAAGGAACCAATCCAATTTGTTCAAAACGACGTTGGCCAGTAGCGGCGATGCCACCCCACCCTGTGGAACCCCTTTCGTCGTCGGATGGACGACACCATCAATCTCCACGCCCGTTTTTAGCAGGCGGTGGATGAGATTGAGGAACTTGTTGTCCATCACCAAGTGAGTCCGGGGGTGTCTTGCAGTTTCCTCAGCGGCCACGAATGTTCGACGAAATTTCGCAGCAACCGTTTACCCACTGTGGTGCCGATCGACTCGGGGTGGAACTGCACGCCGTGGATCGGATACTCGCGGTGGCGGACGCCCATGATCACGCCGTCGTCGGTCCGGGCCGTCACTTCCAAGCAGTCGGGCAGCGTGGCCGGCTCGCCAACGAGCGAGTGATATCGCATCGCCTCGAACGGCTGTGGCAAGCCGGCGAAGAGCCCGTCGCCGTTGTGGTAGATGCGGCTCGTTTTGCCGTGCATGACCTGCCGGGCGCGGACCACGCGGCCGCCAAACACGGTGATGATACCCTGATGCCCCAGGCACACGCCGAGCACGGGGATCGAGGGTCCTAGCCGCAGGATCGCCTCGCGGCAGACGCCCAGCCGCGTGGGGTCTTCAGGTGTACCCGGCCCCGGTGAGATGATGATCCGACTGGGCCGCATCTGCTGAAGCTCCGCCAGCGATATCTTGTCGTTGCGGAAGACGACCGGCCGGCCGCCGATCTCGCCCAGGTGCTGGTACAGGTTATACGTGAACGAGTCGTAGTTGTCGAGGATGACGATCTTCATTGCGGCGCCAGCGCCTTGAGGTTCCTTAGTGCCGTCATCAGCGCCCGGGCTTTGTCGAGCGTTTCGCGGTATTCCGTGTGCGGATCGGAATCGGCAACGATCGCGCCGCCGACGTTATAGTAGCATCGTCCGTCCTTCACGACAAACGTGCGAATGACGATGTTCAAATCCAACGGGCCGGCGAAGTCGAGGTATCCGATCGAACCGGAGTAGACACCACGCTTAACCGGTTCGAGCCGGTCGATGATCTTCATGGCCTCGATCTTCGGCGCGCCGGTCATCGATCCGCCCGGAAAGGCCGCCTTAACCGCGTCCAGACCACCAATGCCCTCGTCGAGCTCGCCGCGCACGGTCGAGACCATCTGGAAAACGGTCGCGTACCGCTCGACGACCATCAGTTCGGGCACGTGGATGGTGTGAAACTTGCACACGCGGCCGAAATCGTTGCGCAGGAGGTCGACGATCATGACGTTCTCGGCGCGGTCCTTTTCGATCTCGCATAGCTCCAGGTAGAGTCGATAGTCGTCGAGGGGCGTTGAGCCCCGTGGTCGGGTGCCCTTGATCGGCCGGCCCTCGGCGATGCGGTCCGGGCCCACCGACAGGTAACGCTCCGGCGACGACGAGACGACCTGGGCTTCCGGGAAATTCAAGTAGCAGGCGAACGGCGCCGGGTTGATGCGCCGCAATTCCTTGTACAACTCCCTAGGACTACCGCCCTCGAGCGGCGTCTCGAATCGGTGCGTCATGCACACCTCGAAGATGTCCCCGGCGAAGATGTGCTCCTTGGCGGCCTCTACCGCGCGGATGTAGCCGGGCTCGTCGAAATGCGCCTTCACCTCGATTTCCGTGCATGTGACCCGCTCGGGATCGGGGCCGATCCATAGGGCCGGCGGACGGGCCTCGAACGCCGCGATCCGATCGAGCATCTCGTCGCGCAACGTCTCTGCCCGACGCCGGGCCGCTTCGTCGCTCTCGCCGCGCCCGACCACCGAGAGGTACGACTTGCCCGACCCGTGACAATGGGCCAAGAGCACGTCGACGAACATCAGGTAGATATCGGGCAAGGCGAGGTCGTCCACTCCCGTGTCGGGCAGCTCCTCGACGAAGTATCCCGCCTCGTAGCCGAAATAGCCCACCGCCCCGGACAACAGCGGCACGGGATGGTCGGCGTACGCGTGGTAGTCGACGGCGTAGGCGTCGAGGACGCGCTGAAGTTCCTCGAATGGATCGGCGACCCGGCGCGCGCGGACCGGCTCGTCGAGCGATTCTCCGCCAGGCATGGCGAAGTGTTCCAACTCAACGGCCGCGCCGGCCCGTGGCGGCTGGCCGTGGCGACGCTTCGCCCGAAACACGAGGAACGGATTGCCTCCGATGAACGAGTACCGGCCGAGCTTCGCCGGGTCCTTGGCGCTGTCGAGCAGGAATGAGTAATCGTCCAGTTGATACAGTTCATGGTATCGCCAGAACGGCAAACGCAAGTACAACTCGATGAGCAGATGACGGCAAACCGCCGACGATTGGGCTGCTAGGGTTTCCATCATGAAGCCGGTCATCCTTCGTGCAGCTTCGGACGTCGATCAATCAGCCGGTCGGACTTGAACTGCGAGCGCTCCAGCGAACCGGGCGGCGCCACTTCCACGTCCACGCGAATCCCAAGCAAGCCCTTCAGCGCGGTGGCGACCTTCGCCTGGCGCTGCTGATTGGTCAAGTCGGGATCCCTTTCCCCCGGCTCGATGATTGCTTTCACCTGGTCCATGTCGCCGACGCGATCGAGTTCCACGCGGAATTCGTCGCCGACTTCGGGGAGGCCGCGAATCGCGTCTTCGATCGCGGCCGGGAAGAACATCAAGCCGCGAATCTTGATCAGCCGGTCGTTGCGGCCCCGCAGCCCGCCAATAGCCCGGGCGTGGGTTCGCCCGCACTCGCACGGCTCGGTGGTCACCGTGATCCAGTCGCCCATCACGTATCGCGGAATCGGCTGGGCCTCGCTGTAGAGATTGCTGACGATGAGAATTCCCGGCTTGCCCTCGGGCACGGGCTCGTAGGTTTCCGGATCGAGCACCTCGGGGATATAGATGTCCTCGGTCATGTGCGAATCCACGGCCTTCTCCTTCCGCTTCGCCAGGTGCGAGCAGGTGTATCCCAGCGGGGGTATGGCGACCTCGGTGCAGCCGAAGTGGTCGTGCATCTCCGCTCCCCACACGTCCTCGACGCGCCGCTTGGTGGCGGGCACGCACGCGCCGGGTTCGCCCGAGCAACAAAGCAGCCGAATTGAACTTCCCCGCGGCGACTTGTCCATCTCTTCCATCTTCCGGCCCATGTAGAGCGCGTACGACGGCGTACACAACAGCACCGTGGGCTTGTAGTTCTCGATGAACATGATGCGGCGCTCCGTGTTGGCGCCGCCGCCGGAAATGACCGGAATGCCCATGTGGTTCAGCGAATAGTGCATCCCCCAAAACGCCACTGCCGTACCGTACGCGAAGCAGTTAATAGCAATGTCGCCGCGGCGGATACCCATCGCGTGCAGCGCCCGGGCGCCGAAGTACGTCACCATGTCTCGCTCGAACGTCGTGTGGCGGAAGACCCTGGGGAACTTCGCCGTTGTGCCCGAGGTGCTGAAGAACATCCAGCCGCGCTCCAGCCAATCTTGGTGGCGAAGCGGCGAGAACGTCCCCCAGGGCGGATTCCGCTCCTGGTCCGCGAGCCATTCCTCGCGATGCGTCAGCGGGATCTTCGGCAGGTCGTCGAGCCCGCCTATCGAGTCGGGACCCAGGCCCGCCTCCTCGAACTTCTTGTGATAGAAGCTGCTACACTCCCACAGGTAGCGATACGCCATCGCCAACTTCTCGCCTTGAATCTCGCGCAGCCGCTCGCGCCGACAGCACTCCAGCTCCGGCGCCCAGATGCGATCGCCCGCCGGGCCGTCGAAGTGCAAGGCGTGCTTGCGCACCAGGCTTCGCCACTGCTCTCGTATATCACTCATTGTTCTTCCCCAGGATGGATGCAGGTTTCGGCGGAAGCTGCTGCGATGCTACTGTTTCACTCGTCGTTCTCGTCGGCGTGGCCGTCTCGCGTCGCACCAGCTCACGCAGTGCGGCGTGGATTGTTCGCGTGGCCCGGCCGGGCGCTTCCAGAAAAACACGGGAGTCGATCTCCGCCGCCGGCAGGCACTCCATGACCGTATTGGTGAAGAACATCTCGTCGGCCCGGTGAAGGTCGGCCGGCTCGATGCGCTGCTGGACCGGCGTGAGTCCGGCTTCCGATGCGATTTCAAGGACCGCCGCTCGCGTGATCCCGGGCAGGCAGCCGCTGGGGAGATCCGGCGTTCGCAACTGATTGCCGCTGACCAAAAACACGTTCGAGACCGTGCCGCTGACGACCTGCCCGTCGACGCCAAGTTGTACGCCTTCGATCATGCCGTCGGCCTCGAGTTCGCGCCGGGCTATGATGTTCGGCAGGTAGTTGCCGCATTTCATCGCCGGATCGAGGCAGGCGGCCGGAACGCGACGCGCCTGGACCACCTTCGAGCGGATCCCATGCCGATAGGCCTCATCGGGATACCCGACAAACGGGCGAACGATGATCGAGAGCACCGGCGAGTCGCAGCCGGTGGCGCCGATGCCGACGTCGCCCGCGCCGCGGCTAATCGTGATCCGCACGACCGCTTCGCGGCAGCCTGCCCGGCGGAGCCCGTCGTCGATCAACTCGGCCAGCCGCATGCGGTCCTCGGGAAACATGATCCCCGTGATGCGCGAGGCGTTGGCCAGCCGGTCGAGATGCTCTTCGAGCCGAAAAGGTGCGCCGCCGTACGCCCGCAGCGTCTCGAAGATACTGTCGCCGTAGAGGTACGCCCGGTCCATCAGCAACACGCGGGCAGCGTCGGCGTCGCGGAACTCACCGTCGAGGTAGATCAAGGGTGGCATCAGCGATTTCGCAGTTGGATACTTTTGTTGGGTATCTGCCGATGATAGCAAAGCCCCGGCGATTTGTGAACCGCCGCCACCCCTGTTGCGATCAGCCGCCAGCCACCCAACCGCTTGCACGGTCTACTCGACCCGCTAGAATAGAGCAATTCGTCGACTTCAAGCCGGGAGGAAACCCCATGTACGTGGTTTTTGTTCATGTCCATGTGAAGCCGGACCATCGCGACGCCTTCATCGATGCGACGCTGGAAAACGCTCGCTACACGATCCGCGAGCCGGGCAATCTGCGGTTCGACGTCAACCAGCAGGCCGACGACCCGAACCGCTTTATCCTCTACGAGGTCTACCGCGACGAGGCCGGCGCGAAAGCTCACAAGCAAACGCCGCACTACAATAAATGGCGCGAGACGGTCGCTCCGTGGATGGCCGAGCAGCGCCGCGGCGTCGTCCATACCGGGCTGTTTCCCGAAAATACCGACGGCTGGACGACTACTCACACTTAAGGAGCGAAGACTCAAATGGCCAAGAGGACTATCCAAGCCGTCGACGTAGCGGGCAAGACCGTGCTGATGCGAGTCGATTTCAACGTGCCGTTCGACGATGCGTGCAACATCACCGACGACCGGCGTATCCGCATGGCGATGCCCTCGATCCGATCCGTGGTCGACCGCTGCGGCAAGCTGATTCTGATGAGTCATCTCGGCCGGCCGAAGGGTGGGCCTGACGATGCCAAGTTCAGCTTGAAGCCCGCCGCCGAGCGCCTCGCCAAGCTACTCGATCGGCCCGTCGCCTTCGCCGCCGACACCGTCGGCGAGGAGGCCGCCGCGAAGACCGCCGCCATGGCGGAAGGCGACGTGCTCGTACTGGAAAACCTGCGTTTCAACCCGGGCGAGAAGAAGGGCGACGCCGAGTTCGCCGGCAAGTTGGCCGCGATGGCCGACGTCTACTGTAACGACGCCTTCGGTACCTGCCACCGGACCGATGCGTCGATGGTCGCGGTGCCCGAGGCCATGGTTGGCAAGCCCAAAGTGGTCGGTTTCCTCGTCGCCAAGGAGATCCGCTACCTCACCGACGCAATCGCACGGCCGCAGCGCCCGTTCGTAGCCATCCTTGGCGGGGCGAAGGTCTCCGACAAAATCCCTGTCATCCGCAATCTGCTGGGCATTTGCGATAAGGTGCTCATCGGCGGCGCCATGGCGTACACCTTCTCGCTGGCCACCGGCGGCAGCGTCGGCAAAAGCCTCGTCGAGGCGGACATGGTCAGTCTGGCCAAGGAACTCCTGGCTGCCGGGGGCGAGAAGCTCGTACTGCCGCTCGACACCCACTGCGGCAATGCCTTTAGCGGCGACTGCAACAAGCAGGTGGTCGACGCCGGCGCGATTCCCGACGGCTGGCAGGGGCTCGACATCGGCCCGAAAACGGCCCGGCTCTATGCCGACGTGGTGGGGACCGCCAAGACCGTCGTGTGGAACGGCCCGATGGGCGTGTTCGAGATGCCGCCGTTCGACGAGGGCAC
>JAUWWA010000164.1 GCA_030617125.1 Pirellulales bacterium
ATTTCGGCCCGGGCGATGCGCGGCCCGGCGTCGAGCCGCGTCGTCATGTGGATTACGGTCACGCCGGTGAGCGTCTCGCCGTGGTAGATGGCCCAATGGACCGGCGCCGCGCCGCGATATTTCGGCAGCAGGGAGCCGTGAAGATTGATGCCACCCAGCCGGGCGGTCGCCAGCGTCTCGGATGACAAGATCTGCCCATAGTCGCAAACCACCAGCAGATCGGCGCCGAACTCCACCAGCCGGCGCCTGGTCGCGGCGTCGTTGACGCTCACCGGGTCGAAGACCGGCGTGCCGTGCTCGGCGGCGATGTCGCGGAGCGGACTGACCGCCGCGACCGGCTTGCCGCGATGGGTGCGCTGCGGCGCGGTAACCAGCGCCACAACTTCGTGGCGGCCTTCATACAACCGGCGAACCATCGGCACGCCGAACGGCCCGGTGCAGAATACGATCAATCGCATGATCAAGAGTGTAAGGAAAAGCAAACCGACTGCAAGGGGGCACTACGTCCGCAGTTCCTCCAACTCCCGCAAGCGCGTGGCGATCTGCTCGTCGTCGGGGATCTCGCCGCGACGCCGCAGCCCCGCAAACTCCAACTCTAACTCGCCGAGTGCTTCCTTAACCGATAACTTGGCGCTGTCGCTTAGGCGGTCGACGAACAGCACGCCGTCAAGATGGTCGCACTCGTGCTGGATTGCGCGGGCGAACAGGCCGTCCAGTTCGCAGTGCAGTTCTTCGCCGCAGAGGTCATAGGCGGATAGGACGATCTGCTGTGAGCGCTTCACCGGGGCGAAGATCTCCGGCAGGCTCAGGCAGCCCTCCTCGTCCTCGGCGGTGCCGTTGCGTCGGGCGATGACCGGGTTGATGAAGACGTGTTGCTGGTCCTCGGCTTGGGGGTCGGACTCGAGGTTCATCACGAACATTCGGTAGGGCAGATCGACCTGGTTGGCCGCCAACCCGATACCCTGGCCCGCGTACATCAGATCGAGCATTTCGTGGATGATCCGCTTCACCTCGGAGTCGACGCGGCGCAGCGGTTTCGACTGGTGACGCAAGGTGGGATGAGGATACTTGATGATCCGCACGGGCTCGGTCTCTTCAGGGGGAGTAGTACACCTACAATTATAAGCGCGCCGGCCGTCGAGGCGAAGAGGCGTTGACGCGTCCGGCGGCTCGCCCTAGAATTCCGGCGCTTGTCGTAACTACTGTCGCCGACAGGATTTTCGGAGCTTTGGGCCGATGTCCGCTGCCCGCGCCACCTTGCCGAGCTGGCTGATCTCACTGCTTTTGCACGCGGTGTTGATCGTGGCGCTGGGCCTGACGCTTCGGCTGACCCCCCCGCAGGGTGCCATGGCCGAGCGGATCGCCGAGGTCGGCATCGTGCTGAAGCACACCGACGGTGAGACGGAGTACTTCCAGCACGAAGGCGAGGCCGGCGGAGGCGACTCCGCTGCCGCCGCCGCCACGGACACCGCCGACAGCCTCGCGGAACTGTTCGCCGAGAAGCCGCCGGCCGACGCGGCCGACGCCTTGCCACCGCCGCTGGCCGTGATCGGGCCCGGTGTGCTCGAACGCGGTGGCGTCGGCACGGCCGTCGGGGCCGACGACGCGCCGCGTAGGCACCGCCGGGGTGTCGACGGAAAGGCGATAACAAGCGTTTTCGGCATCGAGGGCGAAGGCTACAAGTTCGCCTACGTGTTCGACCGCTCGGGCAGCATGGGCGGGTCGGGCCGCGGCGCGCTTCGCGCCGCGAAGGCCGAACTCATCGCAAGCCTCAAGAGCCTCGAAAAAACCCACCACTTCCAAATAATCTTCTACAACGATCTGCCGTGGCGCTTCAACCCGACGGGCCACCCCGGCAAGATGTTCTTCGCCACCGAGCAAAACAAGGCCCTGGCGATCAAGTTCATCGGGTCGATCACCGCTGCCGGCGCGACCCGGCATGAAGAGGCGTTGTTGATGGCCATCGCCGTGCAGCCCGACGTGATCTTTTTTCTGACCGACGCCGACGAGCCGAAGCTGTGGCCGGGGCAGTTGGCCAAGATCAAACGCCGCGCGGCTGGCATCACGATCAATGCCATTGAGTTCGGCTTCGGGCCGCAGTCGGATCGGAACAACTTCCTCGTGCAACTCGCCCGGCAAAACGGCGGCAAATACGCGTACGTCGATATCTCGAAGATGCTCCCAGTGCGACCGTGAAGGATCCACGAATGAAATCGGTGGAAGATAGCATACTGCAAATAGCAGATTGCAGATTGCAGAATGGTTCTCCGCGATCGGGCCATTTTCAATTTTCGATTTTCAATTTTCAATTTTCAATAGCCGAACCAAGTGTAGTGCGTTGGGTTCTGCGCTTCGCGATTGTGGTGCTCGCGCTGACGTCGATCCCCATCGCGGCGCAGGACACCGTTACCATCGCCGCCGGAAACGAGGGCGGAAAAACTAGGATCGGCGGCCGAATCCTCGACTACAACGGCCGGGAACTTCACATGCAAGTTGCCGGCGGCCTGGAAAAATCCTTTCCAACCCCCAAGATACTCCGCGTCGAGACGCAGTACGAGCCGCAACACGTCCAGGCCGACGTCGCATTGGCCCAAGGCCGGTTCGAGGAGGCGCTGGCGCTGTATCAGAAGGCCGTCAAGAGCGAACCGCGCCGCTGGGTCCGGCGAAAGATCATCGCCCAGTGGGTCTGGTGCTACCGGGCGTTGGGTCGGGCGGACCGGGCGTGCGAGGCGTTTTTGCTGCTGCTGCGCGACGATCCGGACACGCCGTATTTCGACTGCATCCCGCTGGCATGGTTGCCGCGACAGCCCTCGGCCGCGATGGAACAGACTGCCCGGGCGTGGCTGGGCCGGCAGGAGCCGGCGGCCGTGCTGCTGGGGGCCAGCTACCTGTTGACCACCAACAAACGCGCCGGCGCCTTGACCAAGCTGCGGAAGCTGACCACGGCTTCGGACACGCGGATCGCGCAGATGGCCCTGGCGCAAACGTGGCGGGCGACCGACGCCGGGGCAGACGAGCAAGAGATCGACGCGATCCAACTTGCGATCGAGCGGATCCCCGAGCCGCTTCGCGCCGGGCCGTATTTCGTGCTCGGCGCCGCGCTGCTTGGGCGGCAACAATGGGAACAGGCCGCCTTGGCGCTCATGCGCGTGCCAATCCTCTATCCGCAACATCGCCTGCTGGCCGCGCGATCGCTGGTCGACGTCGGCCGGGCGATGCAACGGCTCGGCCGAACCGCCGAGGCCGTGCGGCTGTATCGCGAGTTGCTCCACACCTACGCCGAGCAGAGGCAAGCCGTCGCCGAGGCTGAAAGCAGGCTCCAAGCAATGATGAATGATGAATGATGAATGATGAATGATGAGTGGTGAATTATGAATGCCGAAACATTGCAGAAAGCCACGTTTTGGATAATTGCCATCGCCGCCGCGACGTTGGTGTTCACGGCCTTCGGCGCGGCGGCCGAGGCTCAACAGCCAGGCCCGGCGGCCGCGGTCGCCGAAAGCCAGGAAGACAATGCTGAAACCGGCGCACCCGCCGCCGACACGTCGGGCTCGTTCTGGGAGATCCTTTCCGCCGGGGGCATTGTGGGCGTGTTCATCATGCTCTTGTCGGTCGCCGCCGTGGCGCTGGCGATCGAGCACATCATGACGATCCGCGAGCCGGTGTTGATGCCGCCGGGCTTAGGCGACGAGGTCCGCGAGTTGCTCGCCGCCGGCAAGCTCGCCGCGGCCCAGCAACGCTGCCGCCGCGAGCCCAGCTTCCTGGCGTTCGTGCTTGGGGCCGGGCTGGCCGAGACCGACAGCGGTTGGCCGGCCGTCGAGAAGGCCGTCGAAGACGCCGCCGCCGACCAGTCCGCCCGGCTGTTTCGCAAAATCGAGTACCTCTCGGTAATCGGCGCGATCGCGCCGATGCTGGGCCTGTTGGGAACGGTGATCGGCATGATCCTCGCCTTCCGGAAGGTGGCCAGCACGCACGGCGCCGCCGGGGCCGCCGACCTGGCCGAGGGAATCTACCTCGCGCTGGTTACCACGGTCGAAGGGCTGATCGTGGCGATTCCGTCGCTGGCGGCGTTTGCGTTCTTTCGCAATCGGGTGGACCAGTTGGTGGCCGAGGCGTCGTACATGGTGCAGCACGCGTTGGCCCCGCTGAATCGGATTCGCGCGGCGGGCCACGCCAAGGGCGGTGTGTCGGGCGCCGGTCCGCCGCCGCCGCCGGTGGGAGGTCGCTGATGCGCGTGCCGACGAACCTCTCGCGCGCCGCCCTGGGCTTCAACATGACGCCGATGATCGACGTCGTGTTTCTGCTGATCATCTTCTTCCTCGTTTCCAGTCATCTCGCCCGGCGGGAAGTCGAGCTCGAACTGGACCTGCCCGGCGCCGCCACGGGCCGGCGAACCGAAGAAGACCAGTCGCGCCGCGTCGTGGTCAACGTGCTGCCGCAGGAGAAGCCCGAGGGACGCATCATGGTCGCCGGCCGATTGATGCGCGACGACGAGTTGGCCCGGCTGATCGAGTACGAAAGCCGCCGCACGGGCCGGCAGTTGGAAGTTCGCATCCGCAGCGACCGCAAGGCGCCCTATCGGGTCGTCGAGCCGATCATGGTCGCCTGCGCCCGTAGCGGCGTGTGGAAGGTGACGTTTGCAGTAGTAGCAGAGCAGTAGGAAGCCTGTCATGCGACGACCGACATACCATAGCAACGACCGCGGTCGGCTGGACGTGAAGATGACGCCGATGATCGACGTGATCTTCCTGCTGCTGATCTTCTTCGTCTGCACGGCCAGCTTCCGGCCGCCCGAGGAGGTCCTGCCGACGCGGCTGTCGCTGCCCGGCGCGATCGACAGCGACGTCGAACTCGATCCCGAGATGCTCGATCTCGACGAAATCGTCGTGAAAGTCCTCTGGCGCGAAGGCCGCGCGCGGTGGCAAATTAACAACCGCGACTACCAGCGGCTCGGCGACGTACAGGCCGTGCTCGTGGCCGCTTCCCGCGTGCAGGCCGATCTGCCGGTGATCCTCGACATCGAGCCGGCCGTGCCGATGGAGGACGTGATCGACGTGTACGATCTGTGCCGCAAGATCGGGCTAGAGCGGGTCCAGTTCGCGGCGAAGGTGGAGGGGTAGAGGCTGGGGACTGGGGATTTGGGGATTTAGGGATTTGGGGATTTGGAATTGCATCATCATCAACAAACGCCCCGGCACTGCGGTGCCGGGGGTACTCGCGGTATAACCTCTTTGGCGAACACCACGTGACAAACATAAGCTCATCATCGCACTGGTTGCTCGTGCTGCTGCTGGCGTTGGCGCCGTCGACGGTCGCGGCCGATGAGCGCTCCAGCGACCAG
>JAUWWA010000368.1 GCA_030617125.1 Pirellulales bacterium
CGGCGAGGTCATCGGCAGCGCCTCCAGCTCCGTCGCCGGAAGGCGCTTGGTCGCGCATCGAGACCAGGCCATGGCTAACGTGCTTCGCTCCGTGTTGCGCAGCGCCGGCGTCGAGCCCGAGGACGTCGGACACCTCCACGGCCATGGGCTGAGCACGCGGACGTGCGACATCGAGGAGGCCCGGGCCATTCGGGAGGTTTTCGGTGATCGCGACCACCCCGTGCCGGTCGTCGCCGCGAAGAGCGCGTTCGGCAATTTGGGGGCCGGCGGCGGAATGATCGAGTTGATCGCCAGCCTGCTGGCTTTGCAGCACGACCGGCTCTTTCCCGTGCTCAACTACGAGACGCCCGATCCGGAGTGCCTCGTGGCGGCCGTGACCGACGTCGAGACGAGCGCCGGCGGGAGCTTCATCAACGTGAACGTCACCCCGCAAGGCCAGGCCGCCGCAGTAATGGTGCGTGCGTTTGCATAATGCCCCCTTTTTCCCTGTTTCCAGCCGTATTCGCGTGGTAAACTGAAGAAGCCCACATTAGTGGGTGGTCCCGGTTACAGGGTTTTCCCGCGCATCAGAAGGAGTACGAAGGTGAGCACCCATCAAGAGCAATACGTGGTGGATGGCGAGGGCAAGCGGACGGCGGTGATTCTGCCGGCCGAGCAGTACGAGCAGATGATTGAAGACATTCACGATCTGGCCGTTCTGGCCGAACGTCGCGATGAGGAAACAGTTAATCTCGCCGAGATAAAACAACGGATGAAGAAGGATGGACTCCTATAGCATCCGTTTCAAGCGTTCGGTCGAAAAGGACTTGCGGCGTCTGCCTCCCACGACTCTCTCCCGAGTGATGCAACGGATCGAGGCCTTGGGTTCAGAGCCATTTCCTCGCGGCGCCGCCAAGCTTTCTGACACGAAGAATTTTCATCGGGTGCGCGTCGGCGATTATCGAATCATTTATGCTGTCGATAGTCCTACATACTCGATTACCATCCACTACGTCCGCCATCGTCGTGATGCTTATCGGCATTTATGAAATACCGCCAGGCGACCATGGGCAACCGACTTTTTCTCTGGACATCGCGCGTTCCGGTATGGCGCGACGCGCCATGGATCACGCTGGCGGTGTTGCTGGTCGGCCTGTTGGGCGTCGCCGTCGGGCATCCGGCCGCCCGGATCAATCACGACTGCGCGCTATACCTGCAACAGGCCGAACTGATCGTCGACGGCGGCGTGCCGTACGTGGATTTTGTCGACACGAACCCGCCGCTGATCATGTACCTCAACGTTGTGCCGGTGCTGTTGGGGTGCGCGACGGGTATCCCGCCCGGGGTCGCGTTGCACGGCTTCGTCGTGCTGCTGCTGGCCGTCTCCGGCGCCGAGATTCTCTTTCTGCTTCGAAGGACGCCACCCTTGTTGTCGGCCGCCGAGCGCGGGCTGATCTTGCTGGTTTGGGTCGCGCTGAGCTTCCTCGTGTACGGGCGATGCGAACTCGGCCAGCGCGAACACATGTTCGTGCTGCTGTACGTGCCCTACCTCTTCCTGCGGATCGCTCGGTACGGCGCTGCTGAGCGTCAAGGTAAGCCCGTGCCGACATGGTTCACGTTGATCTTGGGCCTTCAGGCCGGAGTGGGCGTGTCGATCAAGCCGCACTTCCTGATCGTTGCCGTTGTGGTGGAACTCGTGCTGCTGGGCAGCGCAAAAGGAGACTGGCTCTTTTTTCGCCTAAGTGGACGTCTACGCAACCAGCCGGGCCGGGAGGTGAAAAAAGAGCTAGTCCCCCTTCACGCTCCGGAAAACGTCGCGCTGTTGCTCCTCGTGGTCGTTTACCTTGCCCACTGGTTATTCGTGCCGGCCGCCATGCGCGAGGCGTTCTTTTTTCGTTGGCTGCCGATGATCCGCGGCAACTACGCGGCCTACGACGCCGGCTACCGGCAGATCGCCGGGCAGTTCCTCCGCTCGCCGATGTCGGTGATCCTCCTGCTGGCGACCGTGGCGACCGCGATGGTCGCCATTCGACACCGGCTGCGGCTGCGGAACCACTTGCTGGCGTTCGCCGCGTTCGCCACGGCGTCACTGGTATTGATCTTCGTGCAGAAGAAAGGCTGGTCGTATCACGTCATCCCATTCGAGACGGCCGCCGGCATGGCCTTGGCGTTGCTGGCAATCCAAACCGTCCGGGCGTTGCATCGCAGCCGTCCCGATCGGTCGTATCCCGCGCGGGCGGCGGCGACCGCGCTTGCGGCCGGCGCCGGGTTCTTCGTCCTGATGACGGTTCTGATCGGCACGTCGCGACTGCCGACCAAACGCGAGCCGGACGAGTCCCTGGCCTTGCGGCGGATTATCGAGAACCGCACCGAGCCGGGCGATCGCGTGCTGATCGTCGCCACCTCGGTCCGCCCGGCCTATCCGATGTTGCTGCAACTTGGCCGCAAGCCGGGCAGCCGCTACTTGTGCAGCTTCCCGATCGCGATGTTCTACGGCGATCGCGACGAGCGGCCGCCGGGCGAACCGATCTATCGCCGCTGGAAAGACGCCCCGGCCGAAGAGCAACGATTCCTCACCGAGCTGCGCGACGACGTCGACCGCCTGCAACCTCGGCTGATCATCATCCCGGATTTTCCAGGCGGGCTCGGCGTGCCCGAAGCGTTCAACCACTTCGACTACCTCACCTACTCCGGTTGGGCCGAGGAAGGCCTGCGATCTTACCGCCAACTGCCAGGCCCCGAGGGCTGGCGGGTGTTCGAGCGAAGGCCGTGAGAATTGCGAAAAGAGGACGGCATGGTAGAATGATCGCTGGTGCTTTCAGGCGACAATCCCAAATCCCAAATCCCAAATCTCCAGCCCCTAGCCCCTACCCATGGCCCAACCGACCACGCCCTCCCCTGCCCTGCTGGTGCTGGCGGCGTTTAGTCGTCACGAGGCGGCGTTGCAGTGGGCACGTGATCGCGCCGTCGGGTGCTGGGGGCCAGTGGCCATGGCGAGTCCCTTGTTCGACTTCAAAGAGACCGACTATTACGAATCGACCATGGGCTCCCCTCTACAAAAGATCTTCTTCACCTTCAAGCGGCCGTTCGACCCGGCGGAGATCGCCGAGGCAAAATTGCGGACCAACCGCCTGGAGGAAGAATACGCCGAGTCGGCCGGCCACGCCGAGCCCCGGCCGTTGAACCTCGACCCCGGCTACATCACCCTGGGCAAGCTCGTGCTGGCCTC
>JAUWWA010000095.1 GCA_030617125.1 Pirellulales bacterium
GTTACCGGCAAGGTGCACACCCGGGCAGACGTGAACGCCGTCTTCCAAGACACACTCGTGATCAACGCTGGCGGACGTGTTGACAATGACGTTTTCTCCGATGCGGCAGGCAGGGTTGATCACGGCGCCGGCCATCACGACGGTTCCCGCCCCGAGCGTCACGTCGGCGGCGACGGTCGCCCGAGGATGCACGGCCCCAGCCAGCCGAAAACCGTGTTGCCGGGCGATCTCGGCCAAGCACAGACGCAGCCGGCAATCGCCCACGGCGATCAGCATATGCTCAACGCCGCGACCCTTCAGTTCCGGCAACTGTTCGCGCCCGCCAAGGACCGCCGCGCCGCAGAAGGTCCTGCCCCGGCGATCGGGCCGCCGATCGTCGATGAACCCGGCGATTGCATACTCGCCGACCAACCGGACGATATCGGCAACGACCATCGCGTGGCCCGAGGTTCCCCAGATGGCGACTGCGTGCTTGCTCATTTGCTTCGCGCTCCGATCCTCTCGGGCTGCTGGTCGGCACGGACGAAGTGCGGGCCGCCGGGCGAACCCATGAACTCGGGCATGGTGGCGCCGCCGGCGTGGTTGATCCCCTGACACCGAACGACCTTCAGGCACGTTCGCAGCAGGATGTGAACGTCGAGCCACGTGCTCCGGTGGTCGGCGTACCAGGTGTCCAGCGCCAGCTTCTCTTCCCAGGAGATGGCGTTGCGGCCGTTGATCTGCGACCAGCCGGTGATACCCGGCTTGACGTTCAGCCGGCGTGCCTGCTCGGGCGTGTACCGGTCGAGATATTGCATCAAGAGCGGCCGCGGCCCGACGAGACTCATCTCGCCGGCAAGCACATTGGTCAGTTGCGGAAGCTCGTCGAGGCTGGTGCGGCGCAGCCAGCGGCCCAGACCGGTGAGACGTTGGGCGTCGGGCAGGGGTTTGCCGTCGGCGCCGAACGCCTCGCGCATGGTTCGGAACTTGTAGAGCCTAAACGGCCGGCCCCGGCGCCCGGCGCGACGTTGTCGAAACAGCACCGGGCGACCCATGCGCGCGCAAATCACCCCGGCGAGCACGAGCATCACCGGCGTGGCGAGCACGAGCATCACCACGGCGGCAACCAGATCGATGGCACGTTTGATAAACACTCGGAGTTCCCCGAATTGATGGTTCACATTATGCGGCTAATCGCTTTTCTTGCTCCGTTTTCTGACCGACCACACTCAGCAGGACCGACTCGAACTGTTCGAAGAGCTTGTCGCGGTCGAAGCGTTCCTTGCCGACGTTTCTTGCCGCGGTGCTGGCTCGGGCGAGCCATTGCCGATCGCGCAGGGCCGCCGCAAGTCGCTCGGCCGCCGCCTCGACGTCGTACGGGTCGAAGACCAGTCCGCAACCGCTCTCGTCGATCATTTCGGCCAGCCAGCCGCGATGGTTGATGGCGATCGCCCGGCCCGCGGCCAAGGCGTCGAACACCTTGTTGGCCGAATTGGCCCAGAGCGGTTCCCGATCGATCACGGTCGAGGTGGCGACGTCGGCCGCGGCCAGCACGGCGGGCATCTCGGCCTTGGGCGCCGGCGGCAGCATGAAGAAGTTCCGATGCAGCACGCCGGCCGCTTCGGCCGCTTGCCGCACCTTGTTCTCTTCGCGCCCGGCGCCGATCACCAGGAAGCGGATTTCGGCATCCCGCCGGGCAACCGCGGCCGCCAGCCGGGCGAGGTAATCGACGCCGTTGACCATTCCCAACGTGCCGGTATAAACGACCAGCGGCCGGCCGCCGAGCCAATCATGGCGATGGCGGAACTCGCGTCCCGACTGCTCGGGCACGTCGAACAACTCGAAATCGCAACTGTTGGGGACGACGGTCACTCGCTCGGCGGGATATCCGGCGGCGGCGACTCCGGCCTTCATGTCGAGCGAAAGCGCGATAACGTGGGCCGCGTTGCGGTAGGCGAACCGTTCCAAGCGGCGAGCCAATGCAATAGTTATCGGACTACGCAACGCGCCCATTGCAATCGGCACTTCCGGCCACAGGTCGCACACTTCGAACACCATGGGCGCCGACAATTTTCGGGCTGCGTAGACGGCTGGCAGGGCAATCGTAAGTGGTGTGCTGCTGGCGAAAATCACGTCGCCGCCAAGTACGGTCGCCTTCCGGGCAGCCAGCCAAGAAAATCGCAAAAACGACCATATTCGCCGCCGGTAGCTCATGTAGTTCGAGTATGGCACCGAACACCAATGCACCTGGATGCCGGCTTCTTCCGTGCGAACCCAGCCGCGGCGGTTGTGCTGTCCGCGAGAGGTAACCATGTGGACCTCATGCCCCTGCTTGACCAGTCGCCGAGCCATTTCATACGAATGGGTGCTACCGGCCATCTCCGGCGTGTTGAAGTACTGGTGTAAGTAAATGATTCTCATGCGGCGAACTTCCTGTACTGGTGAATGCATTGTTCGGCTACTACCGGCCAATTGAACCGCTGCTGGGCAAGTCGGCGTGCAGCGGCGCCGGCCGCCTGCAATGCTTCGCTGTTCATGGCCATGATTGCTTGCAGCCGTTCGGCAATGGCGGCGGCCGACGGCTCGACCCGCCAGCCCGCACCGGCGGCCACGACTTCGTCGGCCATGTTCGTGTTCGGGGTCAACAGGCAGGGTACGCCGTACGCCAACGCTTCCAACACGGCGTTTGGATGACCCTCCGAACGCGACGTGTGCACGAACACGTCGGTCCGCTTGAGCAGCTCGGCCTTTGCATGGCCGACGGCGGGACCGTGCACTTCGACGATATCTTTCAAACGCAGGCGACTGATCTGCCGGGCCAGTACGGCGGCGCTGCCGAACCAGTCCGGTCCGTGCAGGTCCAGCCGGGCGCCGGTGCGCCGCAACCCACCGGCGACCTTGGTGCAAGCGTCCAACAACATGTCCAGCCCCTTGTGATCGAGGTGGAGCCGGCCGAGAAACAGCAGCCGCAGCTCGGCGGACCGTCCCGGCGAGGCCAGCGCAGACGCCTCGGGCACGTCGACGCCGTTGCCCACCACGAATCGGGGAAGCTTCCACGCCGCCGACGCCCTCGCTTCCCCTTCGGTGAGGTAGTGCAAGGCGGCGGCGTTGGAGATGATCCAGTTGAAGAACAGCAGGTTGCCGGCCCGCTTCTTCCAACGCTTGCTTGCCTGGCTGCGCCGAGTCATGCCGCCCCGCGGACACACGACGTAGGGAATGCCGGCCTTCTGCAACAGGCCGACGATCCTCGCGTGGGCGGGAATGTATGTGCTGTGAAACACGACCACGTCCGGCCGATCGAACGGCGCCGACAGACTGAGCCGGCCGAGGCGATCGACCATGATCTTCCGATCGAAGACGGGGAACTTCAAGTCGGGCGGTTCGGCCGTGTTGGGCGCGGTGACCAGCATTGCCGCATGGACGTCGCGCAGCCGGTTCTGCGCCGCGACGAGCGAAGGAACGCTCACTTGTAGCCCGCCGATCTTTCCCCAAGAAACAGGAGCCGCATGGAGTACAATCATCGTTCGCTCCCTTCCTGAATGAGCGGAGCAAGTGTACGATCTTGCGCCCGCAGGGCCATGTGGGGCCGGCGGATCGCCGGGGCGGCGTGCGCCGCGGGTTTGGGTGGGGAAACTGCGGTCGCCGGCTCCGACAGCATTGCCAGCAGCAACGGTCCGGCCACCACGAAATAGGCCTGGAATACCGTCACGTACGTCATCGACGCCAGGCCGAAGCACACCAGCACGGCCATCCGGTAGGACGAGGCGTCGCGGCGGTCGAGTCGCCTGGCTTGGTGACAGGCGCTGTACAGCAGGCATACGCCGGCAATCATGCCAACGAGCCCGAAACTCAACCCCCATTCGACAAACGCATTGTGGCAGTCGGTCGACAGCGGTGTGACGCCGTCGGGCAGGAAGTATCCCATGTAGGCCCCCAAGGTTTCGGGCGCCAACCCCGTACCCAATCCCACGAGGAAATGTCGGGGGCTTGAGAGCCAGATCTTCGCGGCGGCCGTCCAGATCGGAACGCGGCCGGAAGCCGACAGCACGTTGGCAGGGTCTTCCAGACGCGCGCGTAAGGTATCCCAGGGCTGAAACCCGGTCGCCATCACGAGGAAGATTCCGGCGAAAGTCAGGATGGCGCCGATGGCCACCATGTCGGTGAGGCGACCGAATCGTTGCGATCGCGTACCGCCCCAGAGCAACACGCCCGTACCGCCGAGCCATGCCGCACAGGCGCCTCGCGACGCCGTCAGCGCGCATCCGAGCGAGAGCAAGAGGGTCCAGGCCAGGCCGAATCGGGTCGTCAGGCTGCTCGATGCGTGTTTCCGTTCTCTCTTGGCGCCCTCGTTCAGAAAGAACATCAGCGCCAGCACGGCTGCCAGCGCCAAGTGGTGGCCGAGCAGGTTGGGATTCGCCAGCCGCAACGTGCCTTCCACGTTCCACAGGGTGCCCAAACGGGAAACCGCGCGGAGAATCCCGGTCGCCGTGAACATGTAGTCGTACCAAATGGCCAGCCCCATCGCCAATACGGTGCCGAGCACGTACATCCGGGCACAAAGCCACCAGCAGCGTTGCTCGACGATCAACGCGGCGATCGGCAAGACGATGCTCAGGTAACCGACGTTCAGGTGGCCTCGGTGGTTCGTCCGGCCGGTGCCGTACAACAGGCCCGCCCACGCGATCGCGACGCACACGACAACGGGCCAAGATCGGGCGAACGAGCGAACGGTCCAATAGCTGGTGCAGCCGAACAACACCGCGGGCAAGCACATGGCCAGCACATACGTCTGCGATGCTTCCACGCCAAAGGCATCCGCGACCCTCGGCACGACGCAGCTCGCGCCGAGCGCGAAGAACGCCAACCTCAGCGAAAACCTACGCATCGGCGGCACCTCCTCTCCAAATTCGGCAGAGCGACTCCATGCACTTCTCGACGGTGAACTCGCTGAGGATGAACGCTTCGAGCGCGGCCCGGCGCTGCTCGGCCGACGGCGCCTCGGCGGCCATGGCCACGGCCAGCTCGCCCCACTTCGCATCCGATTCGCTCAGCGGCAGGCAGCGCACGCCGCCGAGCCGCCCGGCAATCTCGCGAATGCTGGGCACATCGCTGCCAAGCACCGGTGTGCCGCACGCACACGACTCGAGCACCACGTCGCCGAGTCCCTCGATGATCGAGGGAAAGATCAACACGTCGGCCGCCTTGATCAACCGCGGTACGTCGGTGCGTTCTCCGCTGAAGACCACGCGATCGCCCAAAGCCAACTCGTCAATCCGCCGCCGCACGCTACGTTCGAGGGCCTTTTCGTTTCGGCTGACGGCGGTTCGGCTGACGATGAGCAATCGTGCCGCCGGTTCGCGCCGGCAGACCTCGCGGAAGATCGAAACCAGCCGCAGATGGTTCTTTTGCTGCGTCATTCGGCCGACGTGGATACACAGCGGGCCGTCCTCCGCCAAACCGAATTCCCGGCGCACGCCGGCAACGTCGCGCGCGGCGGCCAGCGGCGCGGACTCCAAACCGTCGTAGACCACTCGGCAACGAGGATCCGATCGCCACCGCGGCCCCCACGCACTATCCAACGCTGCCCGGCTGACGCCCAAGATGTCCGTCGCGTACCGATCCATCCAGCGTCGCATCACGCGATCACCGGCGAAACGCTCGACCACGGGCGACAAGAGCGACCGGGCCAGCCGCCGCATCGGCGTGCCACAACGTTGGGCTCGTGCATTGCGAAAGTGCGCCACGCGAACCGGCACCCCACAACGCGCCGCCAATCGAAGCAGGTAGCCGCTGTGGTAGTGAAGGTGCGAGTGGACCACGTCGTACCGACCACGCCGCAACAGGTGCTCGAACCGCCGAGCGAAGTCGCGCCGGCCGGCACGCAGAGGGTGCACTTCGCCGTCAAGGTCGCGGATTTCAGCGTCGAGTTCACCATTCAGGCCGGAAAGCGCGCAGAAATCGAACCGGTACCGCCGCCGATCGATGTTGCGCAGCAACTCGACGGTGCGCATCTCGGCGCCGCCGCGTCCCATTCGTCCATGAATATGTAGTATTGCGATCGGCTTGGACATTGCTTCTTATCGCCTTCCTTGGCAGCTATGGTCTTCCTTGAGCAAACATTCGCCCAACCTGTCACGAGCCGCTTGTAATGATTGCATTCATGCGGTCTGTCGATGAGTTACTCGGGTAGACCCAATGAATCGGGTCACTACGAACGGGGTTTTCTGAGGCATGGCTTCGCTTAGCCCCACCCACAGCCGGCAGTTCATTTCCGCGACCCGCTCGATGGCGAACGGGCTGGCCGCGAACCGTCGCAAGGCCCCCTCGCGCGTCCGGTCCGACGGCCCCTTGGCCACGGCCGCCTCCACGGCCTCGGCCCATTGCCGGTCGGATGCCGCGAGCGGCAGGTAGCGGATATCGTCGAGCCGCTCGGCGATCTCCCGTACGCCCGGCAGATCGCTGGCGACCACCGGCGTGCCCGCCGCCGCTGCTTCCTGCACGACGCCGGGGAGTCCCTCCCACCTTGAGGGAAAGATCAACACGTCGGCCGCCATGAGCAGCCGGGGTACGTCGCCGCGCTCGCCGCAGAGTGTTACATGCCGCGTGATGCCCAACTCCTCGACGCGTTGTTGCAGGCGCCGTGAGGAGTTTTCGTCCCCACGGCCGACGACGAGCAGTCTTGCCTGTGGTCGGCGCTTGAGCAGCTCGGCAAAGACAGCGATCAGCCGCAAATGGTTCTTCTGCGGGGCGATTCGGCCGACGTGGA
>JAUWWA010000227.1 GCA_030617125.1 Pirellulales bacterium
CGGCGGTGTCGATCCGGTGCCGCGGTTGGCCGACCGCCTGACCGAGCCGGCCGATTTAGCGCGCAGCCCGTTTTATCGGTATCGGTTCACGTTGATTTCGTGAGCATGGGGGAGAGGGCAGAAGGAAGAGGACAGAGGACAGAAGAAAGAGGAAAGGTTAATCCCCAATCCCCAATCTCCAATCCCCAATCCCCAATCTCCAATTCCTAATCCCTGACCCCTGACAACCGACAACTGACCACTTTTGAAAAAGGAGAACGTAACATGAAACGCTCGACATTGGGGTTCCTGATTTATTGGCTCGTGGCCGGCGCGGCGATCGTCGTGCTGATCCTCTGGGCGGCAAGCATCTCGTACGGCGGCATCTCCGATTGCCATGATGCGACGTGCCGGGTTTCGAGCGGCAGTGCCCGGGGCACCGGCTGCGTGTTCGAGATCGGCCAAGACCACGTCTTCGTGCTGACAAACGCCCACGTCGTCGGCAACGCAAGCACGGTCGATTGCGAGTTCTGGAGGCACGGCCACCGGTCGCAGCCGGTGCGCGGGCAAGTGGTCCTGCACAGCGGTTCCGTCGACGCGGCCGTCATCGCGGTGCCGCAGTCGGCGTTCGCCGGGATTCTGCCGGCAGTCGTCCCATTGGCCCGTCGCGACACAGTCTTGCGGCCGGGTGAGACGGTCCTTTCGGTCGGCTGCGCGAACGGCGGCTGGGCCACCGGATGGAAAGGCCACGTGCTGGGATACCAGGGCGGCGACTTGCACTTCGTGCCCACCCCGGCAAACGGCCGCAGCGGCTCGGCCATCTTCGACGCCGCCGGCGAGCGGATCGTCGGGTTGCTTCGGGCGCGAACCACCGACGACCGCCAAGGCATCGCCGTCTCGGTGCAGAGCCTTTACCAGACGTTTCGCGGCAAGGTCGCAACACGCCACCAACCGCAAATCCCCAATCCCAAATCCCCAATCCCAAATCTCAAATCCCCAATCCTCAATCCCCAGCCCCGCGCTACCCAATGTCCCGACGGTGCGTGTCCCGTCTTGCCGTTCCGGCATCAGCAGCAGCGACGCGACGACCGGCAGGACGACCAGATTGGCCGGATGGAGGGCCGCATGTGGCCGACGATGCCTTCGCCCACGCCTGCTCCGGCGCCGCAGGTCGACCTGGTGCCGATCGCCGGCAAGCTGGATCGGCTGGTCGAAGGCCAGGACCGGATCGCCGATCTGCTCGACGCCATGCACCAGCAGCGGCCGGGCCCGCAGGTGCCGGTCGTTCCCGTCGAGCCGCCCCCCGACACCGCTGCCCAAAAGGCGGCCGAAGAAGCCAAGGCCGAAGCGGCCGCGGTCGGCGAGGCCTCCCAGCAGGCCGTCAAGGAAGTCAAGGAGGAATCCAGCCGGCTGCGCGAGGCCGTCGTCGCGCTGGTCGGCGACCAGGAAACGCTCAAAGAACGCTTCGAGGCCCGGCTCGCGAAGGTCAAGGAGGAGTTGGGCGAAGACGCCAGCCGGCGCGACATCGCCCGGGCGTACGTCAAGGACCTCGCCCAGGAAAAGCTCGCCGACGGCACGCTGGGCCTTACCGGCGGGAAGATCCTCGGCGGGGCCTTGGGGCTCTCCGGCCCGCTGGCCTTCGCCTTGGGGTTAGGACTGTGGATGCTCTCGCGGCGCATCGGCGCGAAGGTCGAGGCCGGCGATCCGCTGGTGATCCAACGGGTGTTCGACCGGCTCGGCGACAAGATCGACGACCTCCGCAACCGGCTGCACGACGCGCCCGCCGCCCAAAACACCTCGCGACGAAGGGCCAAGTAGATGAACGTGCATGCGTTGGGAATCGTGATCGGCGTGGCCACCTCGGCCCTGTTGGCGATAGTGCCGTGGCTGGCCATGGTGCACGCCAAGCTGGCGGTGATCGCCACGCAGATCGCCGAACTGGACGAGAAGATGGAGAAAGCGGCGACCGCCAACCACGAACTATGGTCGCGCTACGCCCAGCACGAGGCCCGGCTCGAAACGCACGACGTTCAGTTTGCCCACGTCGTCGAGCGTTTGCAGGAGATTTGAACGAGGGGCTAGGGACTAGGGACTAGGGGCTAGGGATGTCGGATTTCAGATTTGAGGCTCGGGCTATTCAATACCCCAGCCCCTAGCCCCCAGCCCCTAGCCCCTAGCTCCTAGCCCCCAGCCCCCATTTGCCATGCACATCCGCGATCGAATCAAGGAACTGCGCCGGATAAAGGCGAGCCAACTGCGGCCGCATCCGAAGAACTGGCGGACCCACGGCGACGCCCAGCGGGACGCCTTGCGCGGCGTGCTGGCCGAGGTGGGCTACGCCGACGCGCTGTTGGCCCGCGAGTTGCCCGACGGATCGCTCGAGTTGATCGACGGGCATCTCCGCGCGGAGACCACCCCGGAGATGGAAGTGCCCGTGCTCGTGGTCGACCTCGACGACGCCGAGGCGGCGAAGCTGCTGGCGCTGCACGATCCGCTCGGCGCCATGGCCGGTGCGGACTGCGACGTGCTGGCCGAGTTGCTCCGCGACGTGGAGACCGAAAACGACGCGGTGCAACAACTCCTTGGCGACATGCTCGCCGGGCCGGAACTGCCGCTCGACGACGGCCAGCAGCGCGAGTTGCCGCCGGAAGTTGATGTCGCCGAGGCCTTCCAGGTCGTCGTCGAGTGCCGCGATGAAACACAGCAACAAGCCGTGTACGAACGCATGACCAGCGAAGGATTCAAGTGCCGTTTGTTGACATTGTAGGGACCAAAGGTTCCCGGTGAGGGATAAACGCCCGGTGCGCGCATGTTTGATGAAGCTGTTTGTGCGATCGATGTTTAGCGGGCGGGCATCGCCCGCCGTTTCGTTGCGGCCGCAGGCCGCGCTAGGGTTTGGAAACCGAAAGCTGGAGTTGCAAACATGCCGACCATCGACGTAAAAGTCGACTGTCCCGTTTACGATTCGTTCCGCGTGCAGCAGATTGCCGGGATGTTCGACGTGCCGCTTGCCGCTCGGGCGTCGGAGCGGTTTCGCGTCGACGTGCCGCAGCTCGGCGACGACTGGCGCATCGGGCTGATCGTTGGCCCGTCGGGAAGCGGCAAGAGCACGATCGCACGAAAACTCTTCGGCGAGCGGCTCTATCGGCACGAGCCTTGGCCACGAGACCGAGCCGTGATCGACGGCCTGGACGAGCGGCCCACGAAGCAGATCACCGGGCTGTTCACCGCGGTCGGGTTCAGTTCGCCGCCGAGTTGGGTCAAGCCGTATCACGTGCTCTCGGGCGGCGAACAGTTCCGCTGCGACCTTGCGCGGGCACTGGCGACAGCAGGGACGCAGCAAAACGTCGTCGCCTTCGACGAGTTCACCAGCGTGGTCGACCGGAACGTCGCCCGGGTCGTTTCGGCGGCAATCGCCAAGGGAATCCACACCGGCAGGATCGCCTGCCGATTCGTGGCCGTGACGTGCCATTACGACGTGACCGAGTGGCTCACGCCGGACTGGATCATCGACATGGCCACGTCGACATTCCAAAGGAGGTGTCTTCGGCGACCGCCAATCGAGCTTGAAGTCTTTCGTTGCCGGCGAAGTGCGTGGCGAATGTTTGCGCGTCATCACTATCTAAGCGGTAGCCTAAGCGAGTTCGCGCGATGCTTCGTCGCATTGTGGGAGGGCAATCCGGTGGCATTCGTCGCGATGGTTTCACTGATCGGCCGGAAGAACCGCTGGCGCGTCAGCCGGATCGTCACGCTGCCCGACTACCAGGGCATCGGGATCGGCATGAGCGTCGCCGAGACGGTGGCGGAGTTGCACCGCGCGGAGGGCAACCGCGTGAACGTGACGGCGAGCCACCCGGCGCTGATAGCCCATTGTCGCCGCTCGCCGCATTGGCGGGCGGTGGGCGTGAAGAAGACTGGAGGACGGAACACGGAGAAGTTCATTCGGGGCTATCGCGGCTCGGCGGGCCGGGCGGTGGTCTCGTTCGAGTACATCGGTTGTCGGCAGAATCGTTTAGCCGCCGCCGGCACGGCGGCGTCGGCCAGGGTTTAGGGTTCAGGGTCCAGGGTTCAGGATGTTCGTTTCGACCCACAGCCGTGGTGTAACACCCCGCAGGGGACACAATACATTCAGAGGAAGCAGCGCATGGCAAAGCGCGGTAGAAAACACGTGCTCGACGGGTACAAGCGGCGCGAGATCCTGGCCATCCTTGGCGTGGGATGCAGTCGGCGAGTGGCCGCCGAGTATGTCGGCTGCGCTGTCTCCACCATCCAGAACACCGCTGAGCGTGACCCGCATTTCGCCGAGAAGCTCCGGCAGAAGGAACACGCCTCCGAAATCGGCTACATGGAAAACATCCGTAACGCCGCCCGTAGCGAACGATACTGGCGGGCGGCCGCCTGGGCGCTCGAACGCCTCCACCCGGACAAATACGGCCGCCGGGGGCCCGACGTGATCACGGTGGACGAAATCACGAGCCTCCTGGCGCAGTTCGCCGAAATCATCGTCGACGAGATCCCCGTGGCTGAATATCGCAAGAACATTCTCAAGCGCCTCGAGGCAATTTCTGACAGTCTAAAAGGTGCTTCCAAAAACAAG
>JAUWWA010000284.1 GCA_030617125.1 Pirellulales bacterium
GGGTTCGCGGCTAGGGACTGTGAGCCCCGATCCCTGAATCCGGATCCCCGGTCCTCGAACCCCGATCCACGATTCCCGATTCCCGAACCCCGACCGAGCCGTTGAAGAAAATCCTCATCCTGCTGCTGAAGATCGGCCTTTCGGTGGGCATTCTCGCCTACCTGGTGTGCAATGCCGTCAAACAGAACGTCTTCGCCAACCTGGTCAACCAGCCGATGGACTGGAGTCTATTGGCCGCGGCCTGGGTCTGCTGCGCCGCAGCCGTCATGCTGACGTTCATCCGCTGGTGGTACCTGGTCCGCGCGTTGGGCATTCCCTTGCCGCTGACCGGCGCGCTGCGGATCAGCTTCGTGGGCTATTTGTTCAATCTGGCGCCGATGGGGATTGTCGGCGGCGATCTGCTGAAGGCCGTCATGCTCGCCTACGAGTACCGCGACCACCGCGCGAAGGCCATCGCCTCGGTGGCCGTGGACCGGCTGATCGGGTTGTACATGGTGTTTGTCGTCGCCTCGGTGGCGATCTTGCTGACCGGGTTCTGGCGAATCCCCATCCGCGACATCCGCCTCATCTGCTACATTACGTTCACCTTGACTGCGTTTGGCGGGGGGGCCATCGTGATGCTGCTGACGCCCGGCGTGACCGACGGAAAACTCAGCAAGGCCTTAGGCCGGATACCGCGCGTCGGACACGAGATCGAAAGCCTCATCGAGGCCATCCGTATGTATCGCCGCCAGGCGAACGTGCTGATCAACTCCGCCTTGATGAGCGTGGGCGTGCACAGCCTGTTCGCGACGGGGATTTACCTGATTGCCTCGGGGCTGCCCGGCAAGGTCCTCCCGCTGTCGACGCACTTCGTCGTCAGCCCCTTAAGCGCCGCGACCGGCGTTCTGCCGCTGCCGATGGGCCCGTTCGAGTTCGTGCTCGATTTCCTCTACACCCGGGTGTCCTTCGGCATCATTCCTCCCGGCCAAGGGTTGGTCGTCGCGTTGGGGTACCGGCTTATTTGCATCCTGATCGCCATGATCGGCGTGGGCTACTACCTGACGAGCCGCCGCGAAGTGGCGGAGGTAATGCACGAGGCCGAAGAAGCGGGAGCGACGAAGGATGAAGGCGACTTGGATTGTCAAGCCGCGACTCCAAACGGCTGTTAGCGGATGAAGCCGTTTGCGGCCATCCCTCGTCAGCAGCGGCAAAATCAAGACTCTCGTTGCTTGATGGGAATCCAAAATGGCCTTCCTGCAGGCGTATCTGTCTCGGAAGTGCCTAACCATCCCTGGGAGGCGTGCCGCTTGATTCGCAGGGGTGGCAGAGGTATAATAAATGCACTCCATTGGGCGGACAACGCAATCATTGTGTGGAATGAAACGACTATTTCTGTTCCTGCTACTGACGGCACTGACGGCAACGATTCTTCATGCGCAGGAGTCGGAGGTTGATCTTCTGGCCGGGTTTGTCGAGCCCCCGGCGTCGGCATGGCCGCGCGTCTGCTGGTTCTGGTTGCACAGCAACGTAACGAAGGAGAGCATCACTCGCGACCTGGAGGAGATGAAGCGTAAGGGGATCGGCGGGGCGGTAATCTTCGACGCCGGGTCGTTGGACGACCGCGTTGCCGCGCGCACGCCGCCGGGCCCCCGCTTCATGGGACCGAAGTGGCGGGCAATGTTCAAGCACGCCGTGACCGAGGCGGACCGGCTCGGCTTGGAACTGAGCTTGAACCTCGGCAGCGGCTTCGATTGCGGCGGACCGTGGATCACGCCGGAGTTCGCCGCGAAGAAACTAGTCTTCTCTCAAGTGAAGGTGGAAGGCCCGCGGAGGCTTTCGGCCACCTTGCCGCTCCCGGCGGGAATTCGCAAGGACCAAGCCGGGCGGCCGCTTCTGTATCGCGATGTCGCCTTGCTGGCGTTTGCGCCCCCGAAGCTACCCGAACAACCTAAGCGCGACCCCGAACAACCTAATCGCGACATCGTGCCAAAGATAACGGTCAGTTCTTCACAGAAGGACCATCCGCCGGAGCATGGTGCAGACGGCTACCTGATGACGTACTGGTCGTCGAAGGGGACGCGGCCCGGCGAGGGACCCACCGCGGCGTTTCCGGAGTGGATCCAGTTCGAGTTCAAGGAGCCGTTTACATTCACTTCGTTGTACGTTGCTCCTCAGCCCGGCCACGGCCCGGAGCAATGCAAGTTGCAGTGGTCCGAGGACGGCAAGACCTTCAAGACGCTTGGGCAGTTATTCGTGCTGGCCGCGGACAAGCCGCAGACCTTGCGGTTTGCGAGTTTCTCTTCGCGCATCTTTCGGTTGTTGATCAACTCGTCGCACGACGAAGATTCGCAACAACAGTCTCGCAACGTGCAGATTCGGGAGATCGCCCTGTTGCGGGAAGATGAAGTCCACCAGGTCGTCCCCATCCCTGAACCGATCAAGCACTGGGAACTCAAATCGGTCAACAAGCTGTTCGGACTGAAGGACCGCCTCCTTTTTGAGAAATATCTCGAGTGGGCGAACTCCGTTCCCGGAGAGGTCGACCTTGAAAGCAACGCGACGGTGAACCTTACGCGTAGAATGGCCAAGAACGGATCGCTCACCTGGGACGTGCCCGAGGGCAAGTGGACGATCCTGCGATTCGGCTACACGTGCGCCGGCTATACGGTCTCGGCGTCCAGTCCTGGCGGCGAAGGACTTGTGCTTGACCGCTTGAGCATGCGCGCCGCGGACCGCCACTTCAAGGCGACGGCGCTGCCGCTGGTTGCCGAGGTCGGCGAACTAGCCGGGAAGAGTCTGAAATACTTCCACGGTGGCAGTTGGGAGGCCGGGCCGGTGAACTGGACACCCGACTTCCCCCAACAGTTCAAACGCCGCCGCGGCTACGATCTGACGCCTTACTTGCCGGTGCTGGCTGGTAAAATCGTCGACAGCCGCGACGTCTCCAACCGATTCCTCCACGATTTTCGCAGGACGATTGCTGATTGCATTGCAGAGAACCACTATGGACGGCTCCGCGAGCTTTCACACGGGAGCGGGATCGGGTACCACCCGGAGTCGGGCGGTCACAAGGCGGCACCGATCGACGCTCTGCAATGCCTCGGTCGCAACGACATTCCCACCGGCGAGTTCTGGGGACGGTCGAACGCCTTTCGCACCGAGGACTACCAGCGGTTCTTCGTCAAGCAGAGCGCCTCGGCCGCTCACATCTATGGCAGGAAGATCGTCGCCGGCAAGGGCTTCATGACCCGCGGCCCTCATTGGGAACAGGACCCGCGCGAGTTGAAACCAGTTGCCGACCGCGCGTTTTGCGAAGGGGTCAACCGGATTTTCTTCCACGCGTTCACTTCGTCGCCAGCGGCGGCGGGCCAACCCGGCTACGAATACTACGCCGGCACCCATTTCAACCCGAACATCACCTGGTGGGAGCAGGCCAAGGCCTGGACCGACTACCTCGCGCGATGTCAGTTTCTGCTGGCGCAAGGACGGTTCGTGGCCGACGTGTGTTACTACTACGGCGACACCGTGCCGAACCTGGCACCGCTGAAACAGGTCGATCCGCGCTTAGGACCTGGCTACGACTACGACGTGACCAATACCGAAGTGCTCCTTTCACGGATGTCGGTCCGTGACGGCCGAATCGTCCTGCCCGACGGCATGAGCTATCGCCTGCTTGTCTTGCCCGAGTACGACGCAATTGCCCCCAAGGTGCTTCGCAAGATTGCCGAGCTGGTCTCGGCCGGGGCAACAGTTGTCGGGCCGAAACCCTCCAAGGCGTTGGGCCTGCGCAATTACCCGAACTGCGATAAGGAAGTTCAACAACTCGCCCGCCAGCTCTGGGGACCCTGCGACGGTCAGACCATTACCGAACACCGCGTCGGAGAAGGAAGGATCATATGGGGAGAGAGTCTGCGCGACACGCTCCTGTCGCAGGGCATTAAACCCGACTTCGAATA